>RFXU01000330.1 GCA_009921505.1 Flavobacteriaceae bacterium | reverse complement strand
ACCCGCTCGTCAGCATAAGAGAGCTTGAGATTAGCCGCTTTGATGGGATCCACATCACCGATTAAATCGGCTACAGTTACATCGGGTGTAGCGAGTTTTTCAAAAAATCGATCATCACGATGCAACCACGTCACAGGCGTTTCATCTCCGTGCTGCGCTATGAGTGCTTTAGCCTGATAACTGATTGGATTGAGCGGATCGTCATTGATTTCAGAACCAGCAACCACAGGAACCCACTCATCGAGTAGCCCCGTCATTTTGCGCGCCAAGCGGGTTTTGGCTTGACCGCGTAGCCCTAGGAGATTTATACTGTGCCCTGAAAGCAATGCGCGCTCCACATCAGGAATCACCGTGTGCTCATACCCAAGCAATCCTTCAAAGGTCGGTTCACCAGACTTGATGCGCGCACGCAGATTATCAGCGAGTTCTTGCTGTATGTTTTTTGGGGTATATCCTGAGGCTTTTAACTGCCCGAGGGTCTTAATTTCTTTACTCATCCTAATCTCTTTTTTCTATTTTGCTGGTAATCTTCAAATATCATTTCGCCAAGACCTTTGAGCCCTGTAAAAAAGGCTTTGCCCTTATTGGCCTCGGTAAACGTGCGCACAAAACGCATCAGGTAAGGATCTTTGGCAATCATAAAGGTGGTAATGGGTATGTGCAGTTTAAGGGCCTGCCGGGCCATGTTGTAACACTTATCGACGATGTATTCATCTAGACCCACACTGTTTTTGTAATACGTCCCCCCCGGTTCCTTCAGACAGCTCGGCTTGCCATCGGTAATCATAAAAATCTGCTTGTTGCTGTTTTTACGGCGACGCAGTAAATCCATAGCCAGTGAAAGCCCAGCCACCGTATTGGTGTGATAAGGCCCTACTTCTAAGTATGGGATGTCTTTTATGGCTATAGGCCATGCATCATTGCCAAAAACCAGTACATCCAAAGTATCTTTTGGATAGCGGGTGGTAATAAATTCGGCCAAAGCCATCGCGACCTTTTTCGCCGGAGTTATTCGGTCCTCGCCATAAAGGATCATGCTATGGCTAATGTCTATCATCAGCACGGTGCTCATTTGGGTGTTATAGGTGCTGTCTTCGACCACCAAATCTTCTTGTTGCAAGTCAAAATCCCCAGCAATGTTGCGTATTTGTGCGTTTTTTATGCTCTCGGTAATGGAGATCTTTTCCAAAGCATCTCCAAACTGATAGGCTTTGAACTCTCCTGTAACTTCATTGCCTTGACCGGTTGATTTAGTCTTGTGGTCCCCAGACCCCGCTTTCTTTAACTTCCCAAAAACTTGTTTGAGCGCGTGCTCCCGCAGCAGCTTCTCCGTCTTTGGAGTCAAGGCCATACCAGAGCCCTCCCCGTCTTTTCCACCGCCTTTGGGCTGAATGTAAGCGCGCTCGAGTAGATCGCGTACAAAATCGTCTATGGTGTAATTCTCGTCGGTAAGGGTGTATTCTTTGTCCAGTTCTCGTAGCCAATCAATAGCTTCGTCAAAATCGCCCGAAGTATGGGTGATGAGCTCTTTGAAAATTTCAAAAAGACGCTCAAAGGGCGACTGCTCCTTTGGCACATGGCGGCTGAACCGCAATCCTGTGGCAGAGAGATCAAATTTCATAGC
>RFXU01000329.1 GCA_009921505.1 Flavobacteriaceae bacterium | reverse complement strand
GCGGCTGCAAATATAATATCATTAAGTTGATAATTCAAACTAAATGCTTTGAAAAAAATCAATGAATATTTTCATGGATTGATCCTTTTTTTCGCAAGTGCTGAATGAGTCATTCGAGTAATTTTTTGGCTTTGACGTTGTTTCATTCACTGATTTGCGATATTTGCTTTGTGAACATCATTTTAATCGGATATATGGGATGCGGTAAAACGACCATTGGTCAGCGATTGGCTGCCTTATTGGGTCGTGATTTTTACGATTTGGATCAGGTGATCGAATCGCATTACGGAGCGAGCATCAGCACCATTTTTAAAGAAAAGGGCACGGTTTATTTCAGAAAACTTGAAGCTAAAGTTCTTGGTGATTTACTCGAGCATCAAACCGATGTTGTGGTGGCCACTGGCGGGGGAACCCCGGTGTATGGTGACAACATGAGTTTGATCAATGATGCCAAAAAAAACCGCTGTGTTTATTTGAAAGTCGACAATGAAGTCTTGATCCAGCGACTTTGGAAACAACGCCAACACCGTCCACTGATTGCGTCCATAAGCGCTATAAATGATTTAGAAGAATTCGTCAGAAAGCACCTGTTTGAGCGCACCTTTACTTACGAAATGGCCCAGCTAAAAATTGATGTTACTGACCTTGATGCAGATCGAGCGGCACAAGCCATCAAACAGGCTTGTATTAGGCCAAAGTCGCTTTGAAATCTCCCGAACTAAAATCAACCACAACATTTTCATTGAGCGAGGTGGAGAGTGAAATTCCTTTGTAGTCTGCCTTTACGGGGTATTTTTTGTGATTTCTATCGACCAAAACTGCCGTTTTGAATTGTTTTAAGGGCACTTGCAAAAAATAACTGACCCCGTAAATCAAGGCGGTCCCTGAATGAAGAACATCATCGACCAAGACGATGGACTGATTTTTTAAATCGTCCAAATTACAATCGCAAGACACCTGATCGATGGGGTTGCTTTTGTTCATGCTCACGCGACATAATTTTACGTCAATTGAAGCGATGGCGCTAACTTGCTGTTCCAAAAGTTTTGCCAATTCAAATCCATTGTCTGCAATTCCAGCAATCACAATCTCCGATTCGTTGACGTTGGCCTCGTAAATCTGGTAGGCCATTCTTCGAATTTTGTGAACAATCTCTTGATGGTTTAGTATCATGGTCTCAAACTTGGGCTAAAGTTATTAAAAATCTTCCTCGGGTTCGATCTTGAAATCATCTAAATCTCTGCGCTGTTTTTTGGTTGGACGCCCTGTGCCGCGATCTCTTTGCCCGTCTTTGGCCCCGCGGATCATGCCCATTTGTTCCTCCAATTCTTTGGGTGTCAAGTCCGTGCGATATAAGGCCACGAGCTTGGCCCCAACTCTTGAGCTGGGGAGGTCAATTACTTCTAAACTGCGGGTGATTTGATTGAGGCGATAGGTGATTTGATCGCCAGGAAAAACCTCCTTTGCAGGTTTAGCGATTAGCCCGTTAATGCGCACTGAGCCTTTTTTGACCGCCGTACTTGCTTGATTGCGGGTTTTAAAACACCTGATGCTCCATAAATATTTGTCTATCCTCATTGTGGCGCCTTAAAAGAGCGTTAAACCAAGCACAAAAATAAGGGAAAAATGGTATCTTGCGCCATC
>RFXU01000328.1 GCA_009921505.1 Flavobacteriaceae bacterium | reverse complement strand
AGCTTGGCTATCTCCAGCAGCTTGGGCGCAATCTCGTTATCGTACAGCTCTTCACTCATCGCTTCCCTTTCCCCCGGCTCAGGCCGGGGCTTTCTCCAATCGCAAATGAGAATGATTCTCATTCAACCGCGCCGATTTTACACGAGCGCGGCGCTTTTGTCAATACGCATTTCCTATCGCTTTCGGCCTTTCGATAGAAAAAAACAATTAGACAACGCGCACGGATTTATGCTATAATAAAAATAGCACCATTTTGGTGCGCCGAAATCGCAGCCCGCACCCCTCTTGGGAGATTTTACGCGAGCGGGCGAGGCCTGTCAATACCCTTTTTAGAATTTTTTGGAATAACCTTATGCGAAAAAAATCCTTGACATTTGGACTTGGCACGGGTTTTGCATGGCTGCGCGAAATGAGAATGATTCGCATTCAGGAAATTGGTTGCATTTCGCAACTATTGCATTTCGCAACTATCGCGCAGCTTCGCTGCGCCAAAGTGCAAAGTCGAAAGTCAATATATTTTTTGCGCGTGCGCCAAAGTGCAAAGTCGAAAGTCAATTTAAATTTTACGCATTTATAAATAAAAATTAAGCGCGTTGTTCGCGCCAAAGTGCGAAACAGACCCCTATTGGGATATTTTACCAGAGTCCGGGCCGGGTGTCAAGCAATTTTTTGCGAGTCTTTTGACAATTTTTGGCGATTTGCGGAGAATTCGCGAGTAATTTGGGGAAAATGCGACTAATTCGGAGCGAAGTCTGCTGGTTTCGCGTGCCGCCCCCCGAGCGTTATCGGATTATTTTTTCGCGATAAGTAAAAAAATGCTTGACATTTTGAGCCAACCAGCGTATAATATGCAGTATGAAATGGAGGAATACCCATGGAATATAAGCCTATGCCCGCTGAAATTCGTATGCGATTCTTCGACATGATCGAGGATCTTGGCACTGCTGTACTATATGAGCTAGAGTGCTGGCTCGGCACTGATGACATCACGGAATTCATGATCCACTTCGATCAAATGTACGGCACGGAATGGTCCAAGTTCGAGGAGGACGCGGAAGAAAGTTCTTGACAAAGTTGGAAATCTGTGAGATAATATGTATCTGATTTGGGAGATCTACGTTGGAAATCATCAATTCGCTTGATAGAAATGTAGCCGGGTTTATTCGCGACTTTGCAAAAGCCGTGAAAATTCCTGACTATGTGGCTATCGAGCTGGATTGGGACGCGTGGGATCTCGATCAAGGTATTCAAGCTCAATGTTCTAGAGTACGCAAGCGACATTATTTAATCGAGTTCGATAGTGCGGCACTTGAGACTGACGAGCTTTTTATTCGTAATTTGAGTCATGAATTGACCCACGTTCGCCAATTTATGCGTAACGGCCTCAAGCCAGTTGGTAAGCACGGGTGGCAATTCCTGAACGCTACGTTTGCTTTTGAGAGCGATCTAGATTATTGGTTCGCTCCTTGGGAAGTTGAGGCTCGCGGTATGGAGCAAGCTGGTTGGGCAATGTACTGCCAGCGTATAAATTCTGACGCGGCGCTTGAAATTCCTCTTGACATTATCAAAATGCTCCAACGATACTTAATGCCGCCAATGAAGTTGCTGTAGATGCCTTTCTAAATGAATCTATCGCATTTAATCAAATT
>RFXU01000327.1 GCA_009921505.1 Flavobacteriaceae bacterium | reverse complement strand
CCCAACTCGTGGCAGGCGGCGATCAGGGCGCTCACCGGTTCGGTAACTTTTTGTGTCTTGCAGCCGCGCCGGACCTGCGCTGCGATATTGTCCACCCCGATAACCGCCGTGCCAGAGGTGCAGGCATAGGCCACCGCGTCGAATTCGGCGGCTGTCGGAAACAGGGCCGCCGCGTCAGTCAGATGCCCCTCCATTTCCGAAAGCGTGTCGTTTGTGACTTCCAGCCCGCTGGGAACGCGGGTTGTCAGCAACGACACACCGTTAACCGGAAACATCCGGCGGAAATCATGTTCGATGGTTTCGTCGGCCTGTAGAACGATCAGGCCCAGACGCGCGGCCGTTCCGATAGGGCCGGTCATTGAATATGGATAGGTCATCTAAATCTCCACCATGTCTGGCGCCGAAAACCGCGTAAGCGGTTCCGGCCCGTCCGCGCGGATAACGATGTTTTCTTCGTGGACGAGTCCCGATCCACCCGCGATTTCCAACCCAGGTTCTAGCGTTAGAACCATGCCTTCCTCTAGGACCGTATGATCGCCCGGGATAATCGACGGCCATTCAGTTAGCTGCATACCGAGTCCGTGGCCGTAGCGCCCCGCGTCGGAACCGCCCGCGCCGCCGGTCAAAACTTTGTCCATTGCGTGGAACAGGTCCGCAGCCGTTGCGCCGGGCTTTGCAACCTCTATCGCGGCGCTGGTTGCGTCAATTAATCTATGGTGCCCGTCTTTGATGGCTTGCGAAACAGACCCGATGGCAAAATTGCGGTCATAGTCGCAGAAATACCCGTCCCAGACCAAACCTGCATCCAGCATCAACACATATTCCTCTTGAGCAATTCGGATGTATATTATACTCTGTTTCTTCTAATAAAAAATGTTTCCAATTAGTCCAATTGGTGATGTTGATTTTTTTCACATTAATTATATTAAAGATCACCCCCCCCTATTTTCAAAAAAATTACTTAGATTATTGTATATGACATATAAAAAAAATCAAAAAAATAGCCGCCCACCTTATTATATATGTGAAAATATTGATAACTGGTGGCAGCGGTTTCATAGGCAAACATCTTATAAACAAGTTAATTAACGATAATCATGACGTTTATAATCTTGATAAAATTATCAATCCTTTATTAGACATCAACAAACAAAAAATAACCGATTTATACGACATAAACGTTAACGATAAATTCTTCGATAATATAGATTGCATAATACATTTGGCCGCGATGGTAAGTGTACAAAAATCTTTTGATGATCCAATAAATAGTTTCGGCAATAATGTGTTCTTGACTATGAAATTATTATCAGCCGCCCACCTTCATGGCATAAAAAAGTTTGTATTTGCATCTAGTGCTGCGGTTTATGGCGACAAAGAAGGCATAGTTAGTGAACTTGACGATACAAATCCAAACAGTCCATATGGTTTGGATAAATTAACATGCGAAAAATATATACAAATGCTATCTTCTATATACAACATTGACTATCTTATATTCAGGTTCTTTAATGTATACGGCGAAGGTCAAAATCCAGAATACGCTGGTGTGATAACAGCATTTAAAAACGCAGCAAAAAACAATCAACCACTAACTATTTATGGCGACGGCGAACAAAGTCGAGATTTTATCAAGATTATAAACGTCATGATTATCGTTAATT
>RFXU01000326.1 GCA_009921505.1 Flavobacteriaceae bacterium | reverse complement strand
TATCATCAGAGCAAACTGACCTGATACGTCACCAATGGCGTAGCCAAGAACTTGAGTGGAGAGGCTGATGTGGCCTTGAAGTAAGCCGATGCCCACACCATTGAAGATAGAACTAATAAATCCAGCGAGGAGAAGCCATTTCCATGCACTCACGGTGATGTCTTTTGATGAAACATTTGCAACAACCGAGACAATTTGCATCCCTAAATTAGCAGCAATAAGACTTATAGTAGGCGCTGCTAATGGCAAAATCTTTCCCTGAGCCTCAGTCATCAGCGCATACATCAAATAGCTTGATGGCAAGAGGTATAGTATTGATTTCCAGCCAAAGAAATGTGCAGCAATCATCCGCACACCATGTGGTAGGAAAAGTAAGCTGATAGAAACAGGCACACTCGAAAGGAGAATACTCTGTAGGGGCGAGATGATTGCCATCGTTAATGAAAACGAGACAAGGTAGCCTAGACTCAGGATTACAAAAATTTGAAAGTGTTCTTTCATCAACTCCGCCAAAGTTTAGTTTGCTGGAGCGTAATACCCACGCACGGTTCCAACTTTTTTGATTTCACCAGACTTCTCCATCATCCTTAGCGCACGAAACACTGATGGACGTGAAAACTCCTTTAGCAGTTGATGTTCGAGTAGGGCAGCTGTGGATGCATTGCAATCACCCTGTGCGTGTAAATCAACGACAGCTGTAATTAATGCTCTGTTTAAATTGCTATAATCTGACAATCCCAGATCTTCTTCCATACGAGCTACAAGTAGCTTCATATCTGCCAAAATCTTTAGTTTGCTAGGCATGAATAATTTTACCTCATGTTAACAAGCTTCTTATACATACAATTAATCCAGAAATGCAAAATAAAACAAATGACCAAAAATGAGGCTGTACAAATATCACAATAGTATTATTATGATACTTATTGAACGAAATAAATTTATGAGTAGTGGCAGCTTGTCAGGCTAAACGTCTGGCAAGCTGTTTCTGTTTGTAATAGTGGCGCAGAGCTAATGTAGGGTGGTCCATAGAAGCCAAACTGGGTTTCATGACCCGTGGTAGCGCAAATGTTCCAGACCACCATGTATTGGCTGGAATAATTGGCTGACTTATCAATCAGAACTCTTCGTCTGCATCAAGGATCCAATTGACAAGCTGTTGACCATCAGGTGTCACTTTACCGTCATCACCAATCCAGCCCATGCGTTGAGCATAGACTATTGGTTTATATTTTATGTTACCTACCATAGCTTCGGCAGAGTAAATTATGGCTTCGTAAGCGGCTGACTTGTAATACGACATTGCGGAGTTTCATTCTGGTATCGACATGCTCAGATTGACACACAAAAACTCTTCTAATGGTTATGGAAAAGTTAAATATAAGTTAGGCTATTGGGCTGGGGTACGTGTGAAAGAAAGCTTATACTTTCATCAAAAGATTACATTATCCGTTTAGGTCTCCCTCAGTAAAACCCCGTGGGTGTATCTGTGCAAGTATAATAACGTAGTAGGGTGGCGTGGCCCTCGCCTAGGGTATCTCTATCCTAAGATAATCTATCTAGAGCTAATCTATTGAGGGATGTTAGACATAGATAACGGGTAACTTATAGTTATTACATTAAGAGCTACACCTACATGCTTCCCCATACTAGTAACGATAAGAAACAC
>RFXU01000325.1 GCA_009921505.1 Flavobacteriaceae bacterium | reverse complement strand
ATACACTTCTTGGTTAGTTCTGCATCACATATTTGACAATTTTTATTAGACATCAAGTTATTATATTGGTCTTCTGTAAGAGAAAACTTTCGTCGCATAAACTCATGAGGTTTATAGTATTGCCTACGATTATTTGTAGAGCATTTTTTACATTTTGGTTGAAGACCTAAATTTCCTGAAGAATAAGTTCTTTTATGAAATTCTGTGACAGGTAATTCTTGGTTGCAACTAGAACAAACTTTCATTTTTGTAATGCGTATTTTCTATACTTATTTATAGATAATACCATAAAAAAAGAGACCTGTAAAGGTCTCTTTGATTATTATTCAGTTTTTAAGAAACTCAACCAATGGTTGGAGCAGTAAGAGCAACTGGCGTTGCTTCTGCTGCGGCCAAATCTAAAGGAAAGTTCGCTTAACCCATAAGTTTACCATTCTTATGGAGCAGACTATATCATCAACCTGTTTTATTAGGTTGTCGGACGCTAATGGTGTATTACATAAGGCGCTCCCTAAACCACCTAGTCGTTGAACCTTCCTCAAAAGTTCGTTTGAGGCTTGGCTGCTGATTGCCCTTATATTTTGGAGGGTTTCCAGCAATTCATCCGATTTACATCTATCAATTACTTGATAGAGCCACTACTTTCTAATGGGCGTTGCGTTCATGCCGTTTTGTTATCGTAAGAACTCTTTATTTCTTACTTCTTACTGTCGCCAGTAAGTCCAGACTATCTCTTCATCCGTTCTGGATGCTGGGCATTCGTGGGTAGATTATTGTTGGGACTCACTACCTAGTCGTTAGACCTGCCGAAGAACTTAAACCCTCTTCGGATTGGTACGGGATTGTCTACAAGAGAGTTTCCCCGTTTAACCCAGTTTCGTCAAAGAACATTCCTGTTCTAGGGTGACTACATTTAAGAAATCACTTCCATACCTAGTCCAGCAGAATTTAAAATATCTGCCCAAGTTTTAATAACTTTACCCTGACTATCGTAGATAGATTGGTTAAAGTTAAAACCGTTACTCTATTTCCTTAAATTTACCATCTTTAAGGAGAGGACTATATCTTCATCCCATAAGGATGTCGGGCGCTATTGGTGTATTACATCTCACGCTTGAGAAACCACCTAGTCTCTGAACCTTTCCTAGAAGCGTCTAGGACTTGGATGCTGATTACCCATTTATGGAGGGCTTCCAGCAGTTCACCCGATGTTTACCGTCAAATTGCTAGGACGGGACCCCGACGATTGAGGTTAAAGGCCATAGTGCTCACACCAAGAGCGGTGAACCAGATACCAACTACAGGCCAGGCAGCAAGGAAGAAGTGCAGTGAACGTGAGTTATTAAAGGAAGCATATTGGAAAATAAGGCGTCCGAAATAACCGTGAGCAGCAACAATGTTATAAGTCTCTTCTTCTTGACCGAACTTGTAACCATAGTTCTGTGACTCGTTCTCAGTGGTTTCACGAACCAGTGAGGAAGTTACGAGGGAACCCACCTCTATTCCTTATTTTCATAAGGTGTGGACTATATCATCAACCCAATAGATTGGGTTGTCGGGCACTCTTGCCTGTTATTAAGGAAACTTTATTCCTCAGGTAGTCTCTGAACCTTCCTCAAGTGTACTTGAGGCTTGGATGCTGATTACCATATTACTAAACTTTTTTACAAGACCAACCAT
>RFXU01000324.1 GCA_009921505.1 Flavobacteriaceae bacterium | reverse complement strand
CTTGTGGTTCCCAGCGTAACTACACAGGCTACTGCAAGAAGAGCTGATGACGCTCTTTAAGAAGCAGTCGTCCATGTCAGATCAGGCAGCTCGCAAGAAGCTGGTTTGGGAAATCGATGCTAAGATTCAGCAAGACGTCGCTCGGCCTATGATTGCCCACTATAATGCGGCTACTTGTTTGCAACCTCGCGTGCAGGGATTTGTGCGTAAGGTCAACGGCTCTTACAGCGATTGGCGTATGGAAAACGTCTGGCTGAAACAATAAAGCTCAGTTGGAATATATTGGGAGGGTCCACTTTTAACTGGGCTCTCCCTTTTTTTTCGACAGGTAACTAAAGAGCAGAAGAGGCGGACGAGCGATGGCGTCCTACGTTATTAGACGCACACTGCTGATGATTTTGACCTTAATAGGTCTTTCAATTGTCATTTTTGCGATGTTGCGGCTGGTTCCTGGTAATATTGCTGATATTCTTTTCGATGCTGCGGGTTTTATTGACCCTGCCGAAAAGGCTCAGCTTGAAGAAGAGCTTGGTCTTGCGTATACGCGCAGCTTGCACGCTGTTGAATGCGCCCCTGCCTGCGCTGTTGAGGCATGGCCCGTGGCACTCGGCGATGTGCGCCATAGCGCAGGTGTTGTACCCCGACAGATCGTAGGGCGCAAGATACAGGACACCCGTGAGGTATCCGTATTGCTGACCCTTGATGGTCTTGGCGTTGGTGTCGATACTTAGCATCATGGCCTCCAAAAAATAACATCACACAGCAGCACAATGACTGCTACCAATAACACAATTCGCTCTATCACTTCAGCTCTGTCTAGCATTGAAATACTCCTCTGCCTTGCGGTCTTGCTCACGGTCGTACTCGTCCTCGGCAAGGTCACGCAAGCGATCATCTGCCTCCTCCCACGTCATGTCGTGGCGCTCCATCAGTTTGTATCTCAGTTGTTGCTCGGTCATTACTGCATCTCCTTGATGTTGTCCTTGATCCATGTCACAAGCATGTGCGCGTCGAGTGCTGCTGCCTCGACATCTTTAAAGTATTCAGCGTAAATCTGGTTATAAATTTTGAAATCGTCTTTCATATTTGTAAGGAATACTGTCACATCGACAAGCTTATCCCAAGAAGAACCAGATTCTTCTAAAATTAATCGGACGTTATCAAAAACAGAACGGCATTGATCTGCAATATCATAGGAAGATATATTGCCGTTTTCGTCTAATGTAACACCTGGTATTTCTTTAGTTCCTCTTTTGCGAGGTCCTACACCAGAAAGAAATAATAAATTACCAACTTTTCTAGAATGAGGGTAAAGTCCAACTGGTTCGGGTGCTTTTTGAGATTCAAATTTTTCATTCATGATTATGACCTATTTGTAAATTTTCAGATATAAATCACAAAAATACAAAATTATAGAAGAATGGTTTTGTGGGAAAAAGGAATAAAATATAAAAAATGGATTTAAATATTTTTAATTAAACAATTAATTTTTATTTTTGTTAGATTGAAATTCTAAAAAATATGAAAAGAATAATATGAAAATAGAAAAAGATACTGCGTTGATTGTAAAAGAGTTATGGGAAGCGATAGATGTATTAGTTGAAAAAACTAAAAATGATGACGAGTCAATCAAAAGTCTGCTTGGGAGTGAAAGTGTAGGATTAGCGAAATCGCAGATTA
>RFXU01000323.1 GCA_009921505.1 Flavobacteriaceae bacterium | reverse complement strand
TTGTAGTCGACCATGATTTCCAAGCCGCCGCCGAAGTGGTTTTTTAGTTCGCTAATCAGATTTATTTCTTGCTCAACCGTTTCATATCCAAGCCGAACTTTCATTCTCGTGTTGCCGTCAGCGACGAATTCCTGGGCTTGGTTTATTACCTGTGAGACGGTCCCAATACTTAAGCCAGAGCTTTCATAGCATGGAACTTCTTTATTCGAGCCACCGAGCAACTGATACAGTGGCTTATGTAGAGCGTTACCAAGCAAGTCCCACGTCGCCATATCAATTGCTGCAAATGCCATGGTGAGTATGCCAGTGCCGCCAAAGAGCTTGAATTTGTCCAACAGAAAATCTGTGTTCAACTCTGGAATACAGCTTTTGCCCTTAACTTGATCAAAAGCAATTGTAACCGAATGAGCTAATGAGGGAAGCAACTCTTTGTTAGGCGAGAATAGGTAGCTCTGTCCTTTAACGCCACAACGACTTTCAACCTCAATAACTACCAAAGAAGCCACTTCCAACGTTCCGCTTGCTGTCAACAGTGGAGACGGTAATTTTGGTGTGGCTAACTCAACATGTAAACCATCCAGAATTATTGCCTCTGCCGCTTGAGCGTCGTCTTTGGACATCAGTTTAATATTAGCATCCATTTAGCACTCATCCGATAAGGCATTCTTGCTACACTAGTATAAAACTAGTTTTTCTGCATAGACGTTTTTTGTGGTGAGGTTGGAGTGTTAGCGCTAAACGTGCATTTTGTGCGTTGTGTACTTTTGGGCTGTATGAAAGTTTGAAGTTACATAAAGCTTGTAAGGCGAGCATCAGATGAACCTTGTGACGTGAAAAGCCTGGGGTCTGGGGATGCGTTAATAGCTCAAGCCGCAAGGTGACATGCGTTAAGTCCCACGAGCAGGCTCTACCCAGCGGTAACCTGCGAAGCAGCGGAAGTCGGCAATGTGGCAACCGTCTGCTTGCGTTAAGAATGCGGCGTTTAAAGGGGAGACCGCTCAACCGCCCCCTCCTATATGGTGACGCTACATTGCCTGAGATTTCCGACGAGCTGGCTCCGAAGGAAAAAATCAGCACTTGGCCTAAAAGGCTAAGTGTGTCCAAATTCTTGATGGCCAGAAGCTGAGATTTCCTCAAAGCTTCACCTAAGGAAAAAGATACACTAGTAGCTTTTATTAATATGTTTGCAATCTCGCAGCTGACAGCCGCTGACAAACTCTGAGTAAACATGAGCAAACGTCTAAAAGTACGCGCTTACTACCTCACGGCAAACAGTGAAGCATACAAGCTTTCTAATAATCTTTAATTAATTAGTGACTTTAACTCTGCTCACATTAGCTCTCATAAACCAGATCAAGTCGCGACTTCCCAAAGTCCAGTCTGCAACTTTCCAAAGTCATGACGCGATTGTTGTAAAGCGAATAAGTTCTTTCTTTGTCCAGCCAACACGGTTCTTTGAAAGGATAACTTTATTAAGCTGTTTTTCTCCCGTCAGTCTGTACAGGGTGCTAACGGAAATGCTGAGAAAAGAAGCGGCCTCTTTAGCATTCAAAACATATTTGTCCATTTTGTTTTCACCGTGAAAAAATCAAAACGTTTCCAGCGTCAAAGCCATCGTCAGCTGACAAGACCAATGACCATTGTTCAAGCACTCGGGCGACATAATCTTTGTGTTCTGGT
>RFXU01000322.1 GCA_009921505.1 Flavobacteriaceae bacterium | reverse complement strand
CGGTCCACACCCTTTTCACGCACCTTCAATCCGTGCTGATTCATGGTATCGACATGTGCACGGCCTCGGTTAACCAACCACACCTCGTGACCACCCTCTGTGAGCACGCTTCCCAAAGCACAACCCAATGCGCCTGCGCCAAGTACAACTATTTTCATGAGGGCAAATGCTAGGCAAACCCCTTCATTTTGTCTATGCAATGGATACAATAATTGCCATTGCATTATTTAATAATATGAATAGAAACTCCCCATGCCCAAAGCCAAATCATCCGAAACGAGCACCCATACCGCCGACTTGTTTGATGCCAAGTTGTTGCACCTCTTTGACTTGCTGCATCACACAGGCAGCGTCACTCGCGCGGCTGAAGCATTGGGCCTGAGCCAACCGACCATCAGCATTTGGCTCTCCAAACTGCGCTCGCAGTTCGATGACCCACTGTTTGTTCGCACCAGCGAAGGTATGCAACCCACGCCACGTGCGGATGCGCTCATCGACAAGGTGAGATCAGCACTGACCTCATTTCGTCAACTTTCTGAATCAGCACCCGTTTTCAACCCTGCCATCGCTGAACGCAGTTTTCGAATTTGTATGACCGATGCAAGCCACATCACCTTGTTGCCACAGTTGCTTTCACATGTGCGCTCTTTAGCTCCCAAGGTACGACTTGATGCAGCACGCATCGATGCCAACATGCCATTGGCACTGCAAACAGGCGACGCGGATATCGCCATTGGTTTGGTGCCACAACTCGAAGCAGGGTTTTATCAACAAACCTTGTTCACCCAAGACTGGGTTTGTTTGTCAAAAAAGAATCACCCACGGATTGGCAAAACCCTGAGCCTCAAGCAATACAAAGAAGAAGCCCACATCCTCATTGCAGCAGGCACGGGTGCGGTATTGCAAAGTGAAGCCCTGAAACGCCACAAGATCAATCGCCGAGTGTTACTCGAGTTGCCAGGGTTCCTGGGGCTACCCGCTATTTTGGCAACCACTGATTTGATCGTGACACTGCCAAGACACATTGGGGAAACTTTGGCGCATTCTGGTGACCTCAAAGCTTTAGACTGCCCTGTCAACATTCCGTCGTTTAAAGTGAAGCAGCATTGGCATGAGCGGTATCACAACGATCCAGCCAATCAATGGCTGCGCGGGTTGTGTGCGACATTGTTTTTAAGACCTAACTTAAGACAATAAAAACGAACCGTGTGTTGATTTATAAAACTAACAAAGACAACCGGCATGTTTACAGAAATGAATGCCCCGGAGGGGGCGTATTTAGTAGCTAGCTGGCGGGTTGGAGGGGATACGAAAACTCAATGCGGTTTAACTATTTGAAAAGTGGCAGTTCGTTTGTGCAAAACAGTATGCAAGCCCAAGTTGGGACTCCTGACAGGAAATTAGGGGGTGGGGTCCTATATGGTGGAAAAATTGAGCCCCCCAGCAAAACCTAACAAAACCAGCGCTGAAACATGACAATAGTAGTAAAGCGTGTTCATACTACTTTTGGGCGTAAAAAAAGCACCTAAGACTGCTCATAAGTGCTTGATTTACTTATCTAATTACTGGTGGGTGGTACAGGGTTCGAACCTGTGACCCCTGCCGTGTGAACACTGGTAACAGTTATCTATTCTTTATATAAATCAATGTGTTAGGCGATCGAGAATCGCATTTGTAGTAC
>RFXU01000321.1 GCA_009921505.1 Flavobacteriaceae bacterium | reverse complement strand
AGATGTGTATAAGAGACAGGGGATGTCCGCGTAAGGCTGATAACTCCACCTCTATAAAATAGAGTGAATCGAGCCGATCGCTCCCCAGAAACTTAGCTAACTGCTCTCGTAAGGCTGCTTTGCTCTCGGCCGTGTATCGATCGACCGGTACGGTACCCATTAAACGCAACATATCAAAAAAACCCGGTGGCGCGGCACTGCCGCCGATACGCTCGGCTTGTGAATCACCAGCATTCACCATCAAGATCACCAGACGCGGCGGCATATCCTCACGAATACGACCGAGATCCGGCTCCGATAAAGCATCGAGGATCGCGCCGACACCCAGATTATCGCTGAGTGCTCCATCGACCAGATGTAGATGACCGTAGCGTTCTTTGTCCGATCTCAACATCCGCGATGTCGCAAGCTGATAGTGCCGCGTGCTGTGATCACTATTGGTTGCTACGTCAGAAACCCACTCAGGTACTGAATACCCGCATTGCCCCGCACGATTACGCAAGGTGACAGGGGTGATTAAGGCAGGTACCGCGGACGAGGCCGCGACCGCCCGACTAATCGGCCAATCCTCAAGATCGAGACACAAGCGATCAAATTCGTCCTGTGTGAACTCGAATCGCGTCGCAGCACCGATATCCGTGGCATTGACGATCAGAAAAGGGCGCTGTCCAGAGCGATCCAGATTACTAAAGCGTGCGTTTTCAAATAACTGATCATCTAATTGACCAATTTTTGAGCGAACATGGTCCAATTGAGAACTGTCTAATTGAGACATTTCGTTCGTACGAAGAATCAATTTTTCAAATAATTCAAATAACTTTTCAGGTATTAATTGTTGTGCAGCGTCAGACAATGCTTTTTCTGGAGTAGGATGCGTTTCAATCATCAAACCGTCAAAATTCAAATCCATTGCTTTTTGAGAAACTTCCAACAATAAATCGCGATTTCCAGTTATATGACTCGGATCACAAATGATTGGAATTTCGGGTAAACGCTCCCTTAATGCTATGGGAATTTCCCAATTAGGAACATTCCTATATTTAGGATGTTTATATACTGAAAATCCACGATGAATAGCCCCTAAATCAGTGATTCCAACATTTGCTAAACGTTCAAAAGCACCAATCCATAATTCTAAATCTGGATTTACAGGATTTTTAATTAAAACCGGGATATCAGTGCCTTTTAAAACATCTGCAATTTCTTGAACAGCAAATGGATTTACTGTTGTTCGAGCTCCAATCCATAGTACATCAACGCCAGCTTTTAAGGCTAACTCTGTATGTTGCCTGTTGGCAACTTCAGTAGCAACAGCTAATCCAGTTTCTTTTTTTACTTCAATCAACCATGGTAAAGCAATATCTCCCATTCCTTCAAAAGAATTTGGACGTGTACGTGGTTTCCAAATCCCAGCCCTAAATAAATTAGTCGATCCATTAGCTTGTAATTTTTGAGCTACCTCCAATAATTGTTCAGGAGATTCAGCACTGCAAGGACCAGCAATAACGTAAGGTCTTTTGGAAGTTTTGATATCGTTTAAAAGTTTCATGTTTATCCAATTAAATTATAAAAGCCCGTCTCGGAGTACGAAACGGGCTTGAGTTATAGTTATAGTAGTAGCCGAACGTACTTAAGAACGTTGAAAATACCACTTAAAAAATCGTCTAGTTGTAACCACTTTCTTATTTTTGTTTTTCCAAATATAGAAATAAAAAAAACAAAAAAGTTTGTTTTTGTTAAAAAAAACTTCATTTATTTCTTGCCCACAA
>RFXU01000033.1 GCA_009921505.1 Flavobacteriaceae bacterium | reverse complement strand
AATGCCTGAATTTCCCAAAGGAACATCTTATTTGTTCAGATTTTTTTGAACACCAACAACAATATGATCTGATTTTAGAGCAAACCTTTTTTTGCGCCTTAACTCCGGATTTGAGACCTCAGTACGCGGCACATATGGCCTTTTTGCTCAAGCCAAAGGGGCGCTTGGTTGGATTGCTCTTTGACGCACCTTTAAATAACGACGTTCCTCCTTTTGGCGGGACAAAGCATGAATATCTGGACTATTTTCGGCCCTATTTCGCTCTAGACACTTTTGAGCCTTGTTATAATTCAATTCCGCAACGTTTGGGAAGAGAACTTTTCATTAACCTGATCAAGCCTTAAGGACGCTACTTGTTTTGGTTTGTAACATTGGTTACAACGGTTTAAAAGTATTTGGCTTATTTTTAAAATCTAACCGATTTTCAATCAAACATGAACTCTAATTTTGACATTCTCATTATTGGCGGAGGAACTGCGGGAATTATGACCGCAGCCCAAATGCTCAAGAAGGACGCAGGCCTTAATATTGGCCTGATTGATCCCGCTGATACGCACTATTATCAACCCGCATGGACTCTTGTTGGCGCTGGAACATATGATTATAAAAAAACAGCAAAACCCATGTCAGAGGTTATGCCTGAAGGCATCACTTGGATTAAAGATTGTGCCACTGGGTTTGATCCAAAAAACAATCTCGTTCACACTAAATCATCTGGGGATCAGCATTACGAATTCTTGGTGGTCGCCCCTGGATTGGTGATGGAACCCAGCATGATTGAAGGTTTACCCGAAGCACTTGAGAAAGGCATTGCCGTAAGCAATTACACAGATCCTGAACTTACTTGGGAAAAGCTCCAAGCCTTTGAAGGAGGAAATGCACTGTTTACCCAACCCACTACGCCCATTAAATGTGGCGGTGCTCCGCAAAAAATTGCCTATCTCGCAGCAGACTATTTCCGCAAAACTGGTAAGACCGATAAGACTAATGTCATATTTGCTACGCCAGGGAGCGTCATCTTCGGGGTTCCAGAGATCAAACACACTCTAATGAATGTAATCGATAGATATGGCATACATTTCAAGCCCTTCTACGCCCCATATAAAATTGATGTCGAAAAGAAAGTTGTTCACTTTAAGTGTACCGCTCCCGAAGAAAGTCGTCAAGTAATCACTGAAAACAACCCGCTTGGCGAGCGCGCGCACGGAGAAAACGACATTCAAATCCCATTTGACTTTTTACACATTGCCCCTCCTCAAGCCGCTCCAAAATTCGTGCGTGAGTCAGAACTTGCCAACGAAGGTGGCTGGGTAGAAGTAGACCACAACAGTTTACAACATAAAAAATATCCAAATGTTTTTAGTCTTGGTGACGTTGCGGCATTACCCACAGCAAAAACTGGCGCGGCGATTCGCAAACAGGTTCCGGTAGTGGTGGCAAACATCATGTCATTACGGGCTCAAGAGACCATTAAAGATTTCTCCTATAACGGATATTCTTCTTGTCCTTTAGTTACAGGCTATGGCAAAATGGTTTTGGCAGAGTTTGATTATAAAAACAACTTTACTCCAGACCCTAAGCTCAAACAAATGTTAGTATTTAATAGTGCCAAGGAGCATTGGCGCCTATGGATGCTTAAAAAGTTTATGTTGCCGTACTTGTACTGGAATAAGATGCTAAAAGGGGAAAAAGTTTAGCACATTACCCAAAATCTAGGGGATATATCTCCGCTACATTTTATAGATCCAATCCGCTGGGTTCAGTTTTTGCGTATTCTGATAAACAAAAAACTTTAAAAGAGTTTGACCTGTTGTAGGATGCGTAAACACCGTGCCCAGCGGTTGTTTTGCATAGACCCGTTGTCCTTTTTTAACCTTTACCTCAACCAGGTTGTTATAAATTGTAATGAAGTTCCCGTGGCGCACATATACCGCTTTGTTGGCCCCCTTTAATTGCTGAATTTGCAGCACTTCTCCCGCGAATACAGCCCGTGCATCCGCGCGCTTTTCCGTGATGATCTCAACCCCATTGTGATCTTGTGTAACATTAGGAAACTGAGGGTGTTTTCTTTTTCCAAAAGGAGTAATGACCCGTCCTTTTGCCACAGGCCAAATTAAACGACCTTTATTGTTCTTAAAATCTGCAGCGAGGGCCTCCGCCTCTGGCGTCAGTTCAAATGTAGCGGCCTTTGATCCACTGCCCGTTGCCTTATTTGCGGCAGCAATGGCTTCTTTGATGAGTCTATCGATTTCGCGCTCAATTCTTGAGGCTTCTTTTTGTCGCTCCCTTATTTGGGCTGTATAGGTGCGTTCATCTTTTTTGAGTTCTGCCAAAAGCCCTTCTTGATCCTTTCGCTCTTGATCGAGTTGAGTTTTGGCGGCGCGACTCTCTTTCACCAGTTGTTCTTTTTCTGCTTTTTGTTGCAGCAGCAGTTCATTGAGCGCTCTTAATTCTTTTTTACGTTCTTCTATTTCAAGACCCTGTGCTCTCCTAAACTGGCTGTATTGCTTCATATATTGCAGGCGCTTATAGGCCTGTAAAAAGTTCTCGGAAGACAAAATAAACATGAGTCTACTTTGCTCTGATCTGCTTTTGTAGGACTGAACAATCATGGCAGCATAGTCCTCTTTAAGTTTTTTGAGTTCTTCTTGGAGTTGATCCAGTGTGTTGATGTTTTTATTGATCTCGCGCGTGAGGTAATTGGCCTGTTGATTCGTCAAACGAATCAGTCGCTCTCTGGTCTGAATCTTTTGATCGAGGCTTTGGACCTTTGTCAGTAAAGAGCTTTTTTGATCTTTAGTGTCAAAGAGTAAGGCGTTAATCGACTCTATTTCCTTTAAAATTTCGAGACGCTGCTGCTCTAAGGCTTTTTGCCGATCATTTTGTGCCATGGCCTCCACCCCAAAAAATAGGGCAAAAAACAAGATCGACCAATATGTTAAAAGTGCCCGTCTCATGGACTCATTTTTTTAAAGCCCTCAGGAATTTCATAACCAAAATTCATTCGATCCAATAAATCGAACTGCTTAAAGCTGAGCTTAATCTGAGTGCGCGCCTTTGGCGTACTGACTAATAAGTTCAGTCGTTCAGGAAAATACTGCTGGGCCTCTTGGCGATAATCTCCATAATTTAATGAAGCTGTGGTCGGGACTATCCCAGTAGAAGATAAATCAGCACTTTTTAGCCTGAAATTATCTGGACGTACCGAATTGGTTAAGTTCCATCCTATTCCTGTGTCTATAGGTCCTAAAACATAACTCCCTCCCTGGATTTGTTGCGGAGTGCCGCGTCCCATATCCAAAACTGATTGTCCCAAAAGTAGATGCTGCAGTTGTTCCATAGTCACGGAAAAGCCTAGCCATCTTGATATCTCCTCTATCGGGCCTTGATAATAGGTTTTATTCAGCATTTCATAATAAGAAACCTGATCTTGTGTGATTAGGGCTTTTGCCAAGGTTATTCCAAAGACAGTGGCCTTCATCCAAATAGTATCGCCACTTTTCATGCGCAGCGACACATTGATTTTTTGTTCTTGATCTTCGGTTTTATAAACCACCTGAGCGCGCGCCGCCAAATACTTGAATTCTGGTTGCGTTTGTTTGTGCGCTCTGACTACTTGAGCGGCAGTCCATTTTGGATTCGGCAAGGCGCTACTTAAATCTGCCGCAGAACGACAGCCTTGAAGCAAAAGTCCAGTGCCAATTAGCAATAAGGTATAACGCTTAATCGTGTTCATTGATATGCTTTATCCAACCATAATTCTGCCTCTTTTTCTCTGCCAAGTTCCTTGTAAAGTGACGCAGCTTCAAGACAAAGCAGGCGATGTTGATTTGATCCTGCTAAGGTAAATTCTATTCCCGACAAAACTTGCATCTCTGCAAGGTCCAACAAGCCTGTAAATCGATATCCTCTTGCCGCCATAAGATAGCACCAAGGATCAGCCGGATAAAGGGCCAACGCCATCTCTGCCCGCTGAATTCCTGACGGATACTCTTCTAAAGCGAAGTCCACGCTTGCCATAAGCAAAAGCGCCTCTTTATTGTTTTGTTCCAGGTCCAGAGCCTTTTGCCCGTGTCTTTGAGCCCGATCCAAGACCAGTCGATCTAAAAAGTAGCGCCCCAAAGCCACCTCTATTGAAGCACTTTCTATGCGCTCTAGGTCAGGAATCAAACGTTCAAAAGACTCTTGATATTGCTTGTCGGGCGATTGAGCCGCAAAGGCTTCGAGGGCTTGTGCTATGGCCTTTGGTGCTAAATCAGTGGCACTGATCATGCGCTTTAGCATCATTAAGGCTTGATCCATAAGTCCCCCCTCAAGCATTTCTTTATAACGCAGGTAATCCTGTGGTCCAAAACCTGCACCGCCGCTATGATTTTGGCTTGCTAGACGTCGATTTTGTAATTCTAAATCAATAGACTGTAATTCAAGGCTTGGACCCCATGAATCACTAATACTATCTAAAATCACCTGAGCCCGATTCAAATTTCCGGTTTCTATGTGTAACTTGATTAAATCTACACAGTAGTCGTTATCAATTCTAGAAAGGGCTTTGACCACTGTGATCGCATTTTCATATGCGCCTTGCTGGTGGTATATGTCGTATAAACTTGTTTGAGCGGCAACTGTAAACTCTGGATGAGTTTGAGCCAATTCAAAAGCCCGTATTGCGCGATCAAAATCCTGGAGCAAGGCGTGATTTTTACCCTGCTCATAAGCTATGGCACTCTGCTGTTCCTGGTTTAAATCTTTAATTCGCTGCGCGGCGTCCAATGCTTTTAACGCCAATTCGGGGTTTTCCATAGCCCGATGCTTTATAGACTCAAAATAAAATGTCATAAAGCGCTTTAAGTTTGCAGAGGCACTAATGGCAGTACTGTCCTTTTGTGCAAATAGAACAGGTCCAATAAATATTAAACAAAGTGCTATAGTCCCCTTTAAATTCATGCCATTTGGGAGTAATCGCCTAGACTTACCTTGGTAAAGTTTCCGTCAAAAACCACATGGTTGCCAATCATGGCCTCCTTCAAAGATGCGTTTGTAATTTTAGTGTCGCTCTGAATAATACTTTGTTCAATAATTGAATTCTCGATAACCGTATTGGGGCCAATGGAAACATACGGGCCAATTTTACAATTACGAAGGGTCACGCCACGGGCAATATAACAGGGCTCAATAATTTGAGTTTGTTCGCAAACTATGTTTTCTCCGCGCATTGGCAAGCCATCTTGCGCCATGAATCCGAGCATTTTGGTGTTGGTTTCAACGGTGATTTCTTTGTTGCCACAGTCCATCCAATGATCCACAGTACTGGTTTTAAACACCTTTCCTTGTGCCATCATAGCCTTGATTCCATCGTTGATTTGATATTCTCCGCCATGAGTGAGTCCCTGATCAATAACCTGCTGTAATTCAGTTTTTAGGGCCCCGATATCTTTAAAATAATATATACCGATAACCGCCTGGTCGCTGACAAACTCCTGAGGTTTTTCTACCAAGTCCGTGATATGGCCTTGTGCATTTAAGGCCACAACACCATAGGCTTGTGGATCTTTCACTTTTTTAGTCCAAATTACACTATCCGCCGATTTGTCCAGATCAAAACTGGCCCGTATCAAGGTGTCGGCGTAAGCAACGACCGCTGGGCCCTCTAAGGAGGGCTCTGCGCACATAATGGCATGGCCCGTGCCCTTTGGGTCCAATTGACGATAAATTGACGGTTTAGCGCCTAAATCGCGGGCCAAAGCCTCAAGCGCGCTCACGACTTCCGAACCAAAATATGCCGGGTCTCCTAAAACAAAAGCAATTTCACTAATAGGTTCATCCATTAAGGCGGCAATATCCCGGACTAATCGATGTACTATAGGCATCCCAGCTACAGGAATAAGAGGTTTAGGTACGGTTAAAGAATGAGGGCGTAATCTAGATCCGCGACCCGCCATGGGGACAATTATTTTCATAACGTTGTTTTTTGGATAATCATTATTGGGGTTATTGAATTCCAGTACTGCCGAAGCCTCCGCTGCCGCGCTCTGTTTCTGTTAGGGATTCTGTGGAAGTCCAATGGGCACGCTCATGTTTGGCTATAACTAATTGGGCGATACGATCTCCGTGTTGAATCGTAAATGGACTGTCGGACAAATTCACTAAAATCACCCCAATTTCTCCGCGATAATCGGCGTCAATTGTGCCAGGAGCGTTAAGAACGGTAATGCCGCTTTTTGCGGCCAAGCCACTTCGCGGCCGTACCTGAGCCTCGTACCCTATAGGAAGTTCTATAAACAATCCTGTTTTTACGATTGTTCTTTGCATCGGTTCTAGACTAATGGGATCGGTAGTCACAGCACGCAAATCCATGCCCGCAGAACGCTCCGTCTCATACGCAGGGTCGGGATGGCCAGATTTATTAATTAACTTTATTTCCATGATTTGATTAAACGTTTCCTTTTTTTAGTTTGCTCAATTGGGCTACTGTCTTCCCGGATAGGCCATAATCGGTTTTAAGACAATGTCTTTTATAACAAAATAATTTTCCACACCGTCTATCTCATAAATTAAAACGGCTTGGTCTGGCTGATTCGTCTCACTTTGCCAAAAATCGGGTGCCGCGCAGGGCTCAACTTGAAGCTGAGATGACGATGAATGGCTCGTGTAGCTCACGCTAAACTCATCGGGGCTATTTGGCCTTTTCACAACGGGCGCCGATTGCTGCATATAACACAATGATTTAAATCGCACTGGCGCACTTGGCGGGCTAAGTTCAAATTTCAGGCGCATACCACTTGGTCCGTCTGAAGTGCCAGAAACCCACGGCTCTACATTGGCCCAGATGAGCTGAAAAGGTGCTGCTGAAGTCTTAGGGGCATCTTTGCCCGAAGCACAACCAACCATAATCACGAGCAATAAAGCGCTGCAAAAAGGCAACCAATTTATTATTGCTACAATTCGCTTGCTCCAGATCATACCTCCCATTTTAAACCGAGTTTATCTCCATAAAGGTATAAAAAAACCTCCCCAATCGGGGAGGTTCGTATGGTTTTAATGACCCATTTTCTAAGCAACCTCAAGGGCTGTTCGGGCATTTGAGCCCCTATCCGGCTAAGGCCTCAGCACCACCAACAATTTCGAGAATTTCATTGGTAATGGCTGCTTGTCTGGCCTTGTTATACTCAAGGGTTAAGTTATTTTTAAGCTCCTTAGCATTATCAGTAGCCTTGTGCATTGCGGTCATACGCGCTCCATGTTCGCTGGCTACGCTATCACGCAAGGCCTTAAACAACTGAGTTTTTAAACTCTTTGGAATAAGCTCGGCTACAATTTCTTCTTGAGAAGGCTCAAAGATAAAATCTGTAGCTCCTGCTGAAGTTCCTTCCTGCGCCTGAGGCTCTAGTGGAAGAAAATCTTCATTCATCACAATTTGGGTGGCGGCGTTCTTGAATTTGTTATAAATCAACACGATTTTATCGTATTCGCCCGCCTTGAATTTATCCATGAGCTGCTCTGCAAGCGCTGCATTAGCCTCGAAATTAAGATCATCGAAAATCGTATTGTCATTAAACACTACGCGTTCTGATTTTTTAAAGGCATCATTCCCTTTTTTACCCAAAGTAAAATAATCAACCTGTGCTTGAGGGAATTGTTCTCCGATACGCTTAGCCTCTTTGACCACGTTACTGTTAAACGCCCCCGCAAGACCACGATTTGAGGTGATTACCACAGCCAATACTTTCTTAATTGGTCTTTGTGCTGTGTATGGGCTATTGGCCTCACCATCCAAAGCGGCGCTTAGGTTTTGCAACAAAGCACTCAAGGTCTCAGCGTAAGGACGCATGGCCACAATCGCGTCCTGAGCCTTTTTCAATTTGGCTGCAGACACCATTTTCATGGCACTGGTAATTTGCATGGTAGACCCTACGGACGAGATTCTATTTCTGATTTCCTTTAAGTTAGCCATGTATGCTTGCTTTACTTACAGTGAATATTCGATTAATTGATCTTAGTTCTAAGTTTAGTAACGTGATGACAAGTCTTTGGCGACTTGAGTCAATACATCGATTACTTCATCGGTAAGTTTACCCGCCTTAAGGTCATCTAAACTATCGCGATGCTTGGTGTTTAATAACTCAATATAATCTCTTTCGAATTCTTTTACTTTTTCTACTGGAACGTTACGCAACAAGTTCTTTGAACCCGCATAAATAATCGCCACCTGATCTTCCACAGTGTAAGGATCATTTTGCGCTTGCTTCAAGATTTCCACATTGCGCTTCCCTTTTTCAATCACATTCATCGTGGCGGCATCTAAGTCACTACCGAACTTTGCGAACGCCTCAAGTTCACGGTACTGAGCCTGGTCTAGCTTTAAGGTACCCGCAACTTTTTTCATCGATTTAATCTGAGCAGATCCCCCAACACGAGATACCGAAATACCCACGTTAATCGCTGGACGAACCCCAGAGTTAAATAAGTCACTTTCTAAGAAAATCTGACCGTCTGTAATCGAAATTACGTTTGTTGGGATATACGCAGAAACGTCCCCCGCTTGAGTTTCGATAATCGGTAAAGCGGTCAAAGATCCACCACCTTTTACTTTATCTTTCAAAGAGGCAGGAAGATCGTTCATGTTCTTTGCGATATTATCATCGGCAATTACTTTAGCCGCACGCTCGAGTAATCTTGAGTGTAAGTAGAATACATCCCCAGGATAGGCTTCACGCCCTGGAGGACGACGAAGCAAAAGAGATACCTCACGGTAAGCAACGGCTTGCTTAGATAAATCATCATAAATAATAAGAGCAGGACGTCCCGTATCACGGAAGTACTCCCCAATAGCCGCTCCAGCAAATGGAGCATATACCTGCATTGGCGCAGGGTCAGAAGCGTTAGCCGCAACAATTGTTGTATAAGCTAGAGCTCCTTTATCTTCTAAAACTTTTGCAATATTCGCCACAGTAGAGGCTTTTTGCCCTACCGCAACGTAAATACAATATACAGGCTCACCCGCATCGAAAAATTCTTTTTGGTTTAGAATTGTATCGATACATACGGTGGTTTTCCCTGTTTGACGGTCCCCAATAACAAGCTCACGCTGACCACGACCTACAGGAATCATCGCATCAATAGACTTAATCCCAGTCTGAAGTGGTTCGTTAACTGGTTGACGGAAAATTACCCCTGGTGCTTTACGCTCAAGAGGCATTTCAAAGGTTTCTCCTTCAATAGCACCTTTACCATCAATAGGCTGACCTAGGGTGTTAACTACACGCCCTACAATACCTTCACCAACATTAATCGACGCAATACGCTGGGTACGTTTTACTGTCGCGCCTTCTTTGATTTCTTTGGAAGGTCCGAGTAATACTACCCCAACATTGTCTTCTTCTAAGTTCAGTACAATTCCTTCAAGGCCATTGTCGAACTCAACCAATTCACCGTATTGTGCATTAGACAAACCATAAACGCGCGCGATACCGTCTCCTACGGTAAGTACTGATCCTACTTCATCAAGTGAAGCAGTCGACTCAAGTCCGCTAAGTTGTTGTTTCAATATTGCTGATACTTCAGCTGGATTTACTTCTGCCATTGTTTTAGCTATTGTGGGCAAGGCCCTTTGAATTATATACTTTTTCTAAATTCTCTTTTGATCTTTTGGAACTGATTTGCGATGCTTGCATTGTATTGTAAGTCCCCTACACGCAAAATAAATCCACCTATGATTTCTGGATTAATTTCGGTAGCCAATTCAATTGTGCTGCCTCCGGTCATCGCCTTGGCTTTTGCAATGATTTCTTTTTCTAGGGCTTCAGTGAGTGGTGCCGCCAGAGTAACCTTTGCGGTTTGGATTCCCTGAGCTTTACGGTATAAATCAATAAAGCCCTGAGCTACCTGACCCAGTATTGCAACACGTTTGTTGCTTGCTAATAAGTCGAACAAATCTGAGGATTCTTTGCTTACGCCAGCAAACACGGAATGCATAACATTCACTTTGTCTTGGGTCTTTACCACTGGACTGCGCAATACTGACCGTAAATCCGCACTTACAGAAAGGGTCTCTACAACACGCTGCATGTCCCCTAAAACTGCGCTTACCTGACCCTTATCTTGGGACAGACTTAGAAGTGCCGTAGCGTATCTCAATGCTGCTCTGTTCCCTGTCATGATTTTAGTTTAACGATGAATCGTCTAATAGATTTTTCACCAATTTTTGTTGTTTATCGTCGCTTGATAAATTCTCTCGAACCACCTTTTCAGCGATTTCCAAAGACAAACTCGCGACTTGATTCTTTAGGTCAGCAATCGCTGCCTTTTTCTCGCTTTCTATGGCTGCTTGGGCTTGGGCCACCATCTTGTCGGCTTCACCCTTTGCTTCTTCTTTAGCGTCGTTGATCATCTTGTTTTTGATGTCACGGGCTTCTTTAATCATCGCATCACGCTCTGCGCGCGCTTCTTTTAACAATTTTTCATTGTCTGCCTGAAGATTGGCCATTTCTTGTTTGGCTTGCTCAGCAGAGTCAAGAGCATCTTTAATCCCTTGCTCACGCTCGTTAACCGCGTCTAAAATGGGTTTCCAAGCAAATTTCTTTAACAATAAGATTAGGGCAACAAACAAAAGTGTTTGCCAAAAAAACAAGCCTACTGAAAATTCTCCTAATAATTTTTCCATAATCACGGCCCGAAAAACGGGGTCTTATTTTTATTTATCGTGTCGCCTTTAAGGCGTGGGTTTCATTAAACTACCGCCCCAACCAACCGTTGGGGCAGCAGTAAATTTTGTCAATTAAGCCGCGAAAATCGCTGCGAAACCGATACCTTCGATCAAAGCCGCTGCAATAAGCATCGCCGTTTGAATCTTTCCGTAAGCCTCAGGCTGACGAGCGATCGCCTCCATGGCTTTACCACCAATTTGGCCGATACCGATACCTACACCGATAACCGCTAAACCTGCACCTACAATAGTTGGAATAGTCATAACTAATATTAATTTAAATTAAACATTCTCTTTACTTACAAATGTTGCACCTCACCATCGTGCTCTACAGCATGATCGTGGCTCTCACTTGCGAATCCAAAATACAGGGCCGAAAGCATGGTAAAAATATAGGCTTGCAATAAGGCCACTAACAACTCAATAAGTGAGATGGCAAACGACAAACCAAAACCAAGTGGTCCGGCAATCCAGTTTTGGAATATATAAATCAATCCTAACAAGCTCCCCAATACGATGTGTCCTGCTTGCATGTTTGCATACAAACGTATCAAAAGTGAGAACGGCTTGATGAAAATTCCCAATACTTCGATGGGAATTAAAATAATATACAAAGGAATTTTAGCTGCCCAAGGCATTCCGTGCCCAAGTGGGTCAAAAATATGCTTCCAATAATCTTTGGTTCCCGTGAGGTTGGTCAACAAAAAGGTTATAATGGCCAGTGCGGTCGTTACAGCAATGTTCCCTGTTACATTGATCCCAAGCGGGGTCAAACCAAACAAGTTCAAAAACCAAATAAAGAAGAAAACGGTCAATAAGTAAGGCATGTACTTTTGGTATTTCTCCTCACCAATATTAGGAATCGCAATATCGTCTCGGATGTACAATACTATAGGTTCAAAAAATCGCCCAACACCTTTTGGTATACTGCGGTTTTGGGCATAAGACTTAGCTAAAGAAGAGAAGATCCAAAACAACAATACACTCACCACCATAATCATGAAAACGCTTTTGGTGATTGAAAAATCGAGTGGCGCAACATTGGTTACATGGTGCTTATCATCATAGGAAAAAGTCCCCTCCGCATCTGTCTCATAAATCTTATAAGTATGAGCGTCTAGTTTAAAGAATTTATCGCCTGAAGCGACAACTTCCTCTCCATGATGAAGTGCGCTTGACGAAAACACGTGCAATCCATCAGACCACAATATAACGGGCAATGGAAACCCTACAGAGTGATGATGTCCTTGATCATCGGTGTATGAAAATAAACCAAAATCATGCGTGTCAAGGTTATGGTGCTTGACATAAGCACTTACTTCGCTCTTTCGATCGTCTGGGGTGTCTCCTTTCTTTTTGGGGTCTGAGGCCCAAGCATTAATGGCGCCAAAACACACAAAAACAGTGAAAAATAGTGCGGTTAAATGATTTTTTTGCATCCCTCGTTATGTTGATAAACTCTTAATAAAAATCGCGGCAAAAATACCACTATTGATTAGAATCTAAAAGGAAAAGAGGGGTTTTTTTAACTCTTGTAAAATCAGGCTAAATTACAGAGCGTTAAGGCGTTTGGACAAAAACCTCAATTCAAACAAGAGGCACCCCAAATAGGGGACAAAAAAGGAGGCAAACTCGGCTGAAGAGGTCACGCCATCTTGCTTAATCTCCGGCCAAATCAGCAGAAAGAACATAATAAATTTAAGCCCGCTAAGGGCTACAAATACCCAGCCAACATAAGTTGATTGACGCTCCAGCAAGCGATTAGCCGCCGCAATTAGGACTAGGCCTAATCCCACATTCACTGCGTACGACTTTAGCATGATCAAAGACCAAATATCGATGTTCAACAGACCGCGCACTAGGACATGAACGACAAAAATCACCAGACTTAACCCGATAAATGAAAGATAGGATGTCGCTGTTTTGGGCATACGATTCTCAGTAAATATTTGGGTCAAGAATTGAGTTTAGTGGTTTGACGCACCACAAGATAGAGTGAAAGTGCTACGCCTGCCAGTGTGCCGACGACTTCAGGTAACTTCGAGGTGAGGGCCCAATGCTGTGCGCTCCACAACCCAATCCGGTGTCCTAAATAGATAATAACTCCCATCTCTAGGCCAATGCCCGAGAGTGCCAACCAACGCTTCCAAGAATTTTCTTTGGCGGGCATAATTTTTCTGTGAATGGATTGACGGGTTTAAATGAGCCTATTCAAAACCTAGGCTGAGGTGGTCTCAGAAGCCTCCGTTTTTTTTAGTCTATGTTGGCGATCAAACAAACTTCCTTTGCTTACTGTATTGTTTTCAGGGACCTTGCTTTGACCTTCCTCTTGCATACTGCAGGTTCCGTTAAAGATCGCCCCTGGTTCTACCGATAGCTTCCCAACAACGACTTGTCCTTGGATGCGCGCAGAAGATTTTAAGGTGAGTGTGCCACTAACATGGAGTTCTCCCTCAAAACGACCTTCGAGGTCTGCGTCGCCGCAAACAAGTTTTCCTTTAATAAAACCGGATTTTCCTAAAACCACTTTAGAGGGTTTTTCCAAAGTACCCTCGATGGTTCCATCAATACGAAAAAAGCCTGTGGAGGTAATGTCTCCAACAAGTTTTGTTCCTTCGTTTATTCTGTTTTGACTTACTGAGGGTTCCATAAATTGCTTTTGTTTTTTATCACTGAACATGGCTATACGCTTTATTGTCCTGAGGGACTAACCTCAACACTCTGAAGGTCAAGATAATCAATTAAATTTTTATGCCACTGAACCACACGATAATTTTCACTAGAAATCACAAAATAAGGGCGATTCATCTCATATGAACGCTCTGCAGCCAGCGTTTCCGCAAAGCCCTTTGCTCCGAGGGGTGATTTTAGCCCATGGATGACCACAAACAGCTCATTCGGAGAATAATAGTCTTGACTGGCCTCGAGTTTCTCTCTTGGAAAATTGGCCAAAGCCGATTTTACGGTCTCTAAATATTCTAGAGCTGCTTCAATTTGCGCTGCGTCGAATCTGTAAACAATCTTGTATTGGTCGCCCTCTGCGGTAAATTCAGATGAAGCCAGGCCGGGTAAAACGCTCGTGTAAATCTCTTGTGCCTGTTTACCTTCATCAGATTGGGGATAAGTCAAGGCCACAAAATTTATGGCGTTTTTATATGCTAAAAATCCTTCAACATACATCAGTGCCGTGGCCTTTAAAAGCTCAAACTTTGGTAAAATATCGTTGCCTGCGTAAAGATTAATATATTCTTCACATTGGGCTAAAACTTCATGATAATCCCCGTCTTCAAATTGTTTGTACAGCGCCTTATACTTAAATTCAGGGCTCGAAGCATCGCTGGCCAACTGGGCTTGCGGGTTTCTCAAAATCTCGGCGTAACGGGACTCCGGATGATTGTTGATGATGTCCATTTTCCACGAGTCCGCCACTTGTTTGTTATTTAAAACCTCATAGATTTTGTACAAATAGTATTTAGAGGGCAACACCAAACGCTCTTGGGGGTGAAAGGTCAAAAGCTTCTCAAGTTTGTCTGCGGCGCGCGTGTATTCTCTGAATTTTTCTTTGTACACTAGGCCGAGTTGGTAATAGGCAAAATTTCTCGTGCGTTTCAGGGAATCGATAACCAAAGAATCTGTAGGAATACGACCGATGTAGGTGTTAGGGTCCATTATGGTGCGCCGTTCAATGGCAATTCCCTCTTCTTCAGCGGCCATTTCATCAGCCCCCGGGGTAATGGTTCCCTTACTTGCGTTACGCCAATTATCCTCTAAACCGCGTTTGCCCCAGATGCTTCTGAATTCTTGTTTACCATAGGCCACGGTCGTACTGTTGTAAAAATAAAAAGTAGCCCCACTGCTGTTTTTCCCAGCCTTTTTGGTGTAAAACTCATTGTTCTGTTCTCGCTTTTCGCGTTTGGCCGTGGCAATAGAATCGGCTTTGGCGGCGGCGATCAATTTTTCTGTATAGGCAGTAAAATAGGCCAATTGCTCTTCGGGACTCATGGCAACAAGTCCGAGAATTGAATCATTAACCCCTGCTATACGCTCATACTTAATGACATCTGAAAGGTTTTCCCTTCTTTTTTTCATGCGACGCCATGTGCGCGAGTTTTCCTCTAAAAACGTCAGGGTACTGTCGTAATATTTACCCGCTTTTTGATATTCAGCCAGGTCAAAATTTATGTCCGCTAAAGTGCTGTAATTGTTGGCCTGCAGTTGACGATCTTCGTTGTAGAACTTAATGGACTTGTTGTAATACGCCACAGCGGTGTCGATATTTTTCATGATTCGGTAAACATTACCCGTTTCATGAAAAATAACATCTCGAAACGGTCTGTTTTCACGGTCTTGACCTAAATCCCACAACAATTCCTTTAGAGCAACCGTATCCCCTTGAGCATAGTTAAAGTTTTTGATTTGCTCCAAAAACGAGCGCACATAATAGGTTCGTGAGGTATTGCGCTTTAAGTCGATTACTTTTTGGAAGGCGAGATTCGCGCTGTCTGCTTGGGACAATCTATTTTGGATTTGGCCCTCGATAAAACGATAACGCCCCTGAAGTTCTTTGTCTTTGATCATACTCGCGGCCAACTTTATCATGGGTAAGGCCGCTGGTAAGGAGTCCAAATTAATATAGGCTTGGGCCAGAATAGCCGCTGCGTCCGCTTTGTCTTGATCGGTTAAGCCTTCTTTGTTAAAGAGCTCCATGAGTTCCTTGATGGCAAACTCTTCATTGCCCAATTGTATGCTTGATTTCGCCTTCCACATACGGGCTTCATTTATGCTGTTGGAGCTTGGGTAACGATTGAGGATAAAATTAAACGCGTCTATTGCCGG
>RFXU01000320.1 GCA_009921505.1 Flavobacteriaceae bacterium | reverse complement strand
AATTAATAGAAGTCATTACAGGATTAAGAAAAAACTACGCAGGTGAAATGTTTTTAGGCGAACTAGATATTACGAAAGCTAATGCACGCCAGCGCCATATAGCAGGTATGGCCCACATTCCAGAAGACCGTCATAAATTTGGAATGGTTGAAAACTTTTCAATCACAGAAAATATTATTATCAATAATTACTATGAAAATAGTATCTCTAATTTTATTACAATAAATTGGAAAAAAGCTAGGTCGATTGCAGAACTATTGTGTGAAGAATTCGATGTGCGGACACCGTCAGTTGAACTTAATGGCAAGAGCTTGTCTGGCGGCAATCAACAAAAAATGGTTGTTGCAAGAGAACTAGGTCGCAAACCAAAAATCGTCATTGCTGCACAACCGACGAGAGGCGTTGATGTTGGCTCGATAGAGTATATCCACAGCCGCCTCGTCCAGAGCCGTGATGATGGGAATGGTGTATTACTTATTTCATCTGAGTTAGACGAAATCATATCTTTATCTGACCGGATACTTGTCATGTATGATGGCTCTATTGTTGCAGAATTTGACAATACAGATGCAAAACCCAAGCGAAACCAAATTGGACTAGCGATGGCAGGTTCGACAGAAGAAATTTACAATGATCACTAAATCAACCTTTCGAAAAACTGCCGCTGATTTACTAATGCTACAGCAAGGCGCTTACCGAGACGCCATAGTTTTGCCGATCATAGCTATAGCAACTGCGCTCCTAATTGGCGCGCTTATAATGACTGCAACCGGAGTTGATATTGATACTATTGGTAGAAGTTTTTCTGCATTGGGATACGGTGCATTTGGATCAATTAATGCAATTTCTGAAACTTTTACCGCCGCGATACCGTTGATATTAGCAGGTTTGGGGATTGGCGTAGGCTTCCGAGCGGGATTATTCAACATCGGAGCAGAAGGCCAGATAATTATCGGTGGCCTACTAGCAGTAATCTTTAGTTTTACTTTCTCAGATCTGCCAACAATCGTTTTAGTTACTTTTACGTTAATTGTGGGATCCTTGGCAGGAGCAGCCTACGCGGGAATTGCGGGGGTGTTGCGTGCTGTCACAGGCGCGCACGAAGTAATTCTTACAATTATGTTGAATTTAATAAGCTATCGGATCCTTGACTATGCATTACGCCAACCATTCATACAAAAAGATGGTCGCTCGGATCCAATATCTAAGTCGGTCCCAGGCAATGGACAATTACCAAAATTACTAGACTGGATAGATCCAAATCTACGCCTTCATGCAGGTGTTTTTTTGATGCTAGGGGCTGTCATCCTACTGTGGTGGTTAATAAAAAAATCAAAAATGGGTTTTGCCATTCGTACAAACGGAGAGAACTCGCATGCAGCGCTTTACGCGGGCATGAACCCCAAGATGGTAATTATAGGCTCCATGGCAATAGCCGGAGGATTAGCCGGCCTTGCTGGCGCAGTGCAAATTTCGGGCGTTTTAGAACGCGCCAGTCCTGGTTTTTCCGCGGGTATTGGATTTGATGCAATCGCGGTGGCGCTCTTAGGTCGTAGCCATCCAATTGGCATTTTATTCGCGGGGATATTGTTTGGGGGACTTGAAGCAGGCGGCCGTCAAATGCAAATTGATGCAGGAGTTTCAATCGATCTAATTAGTATAATCCAAGCATTGGTTGTTGTGTTTATCGCTGCACCCTTAATTATTCGTACGATTACTCCATGGGCATTCTCAAAAAATAAGAGAACATCATGAGGATTTCCGATATTT
>RFXU01000319.1 GCA_009921505.1 Flavobacteriaceae bacterium | reverse complement strand
CACGCCATAACCAGATTTTATCAAAGTCTGATAGGACAGTCTTTCTATCTTTTGGTGGAATGTAGTGAACTAAAACTTTGAAAAACGTTCCTAAGTATATCTCTCGTGCGCAACTCACAGACGCTGTATTGGCTGAAGCAGAGGAAGCAATTAAAGCAGAATTAAAAGCAGAAGGCAAGCCTGAGCAAATCTGGGATAAAATCCTTCCAGGAAAACTTGAGCGCTTCATCGCTGACAATACTACTTTAGATCAAGAGAAATGTCTTTTGGATCAGAACTTCATCATGGATGACAAAATGAATGTCGCCCAATACGTTGCCAGCAAAGGGGATGTATCTGTGGTTTCATTCGAGCGTGTGTCTTTGGTGTAATTCAAAACAGAACACAATTTTCAAACCGCCAAAAGACTCCTTTTGGCGGTTTTTTTACACCCTATTGATCCACAATTTTTAATTACTTTTGTCAGTGAAAATTACCACTATGACCTACAAACGCATCTTGCTTAAACTCTCCGGAGAAGCTCTAATGGGAAGTCAACAATATGGAATTGACCCGAGTCGCCTAAAAATTTATGCTCAAGACATAAAAGCGGCGGTTGATTCTGGGGTACAAGTGGCGCTAGTAATCGGTGGCGGTAATATTTTTCGCGGGGTTTCAGGAGTAAGTGGCGGTATGGACCGCGTACAAGGTGATTATATGGGAATGCTGGCCACGGTAATTAATGGTCTGGCCTTACAAAGTGCTTTAGAAAACGAGGGCATCCAAACCCGGCTCCAAAGTGCCATCAAAATGAATGAAATTGCAGAACCGTTTATCAGACGACGTGCTGTTCGCCATCTTGAAAAAGGACGGGTGGTTATTTTTGGTGGAGGTACAGGAAACCCTTATTTCACAACAGATTCCGCTGCTGTGTTGCGGGCGATTGAAATTGAGGCGGATGTGATCCTCAAAGGAACTCGCGTCGATGGTATTTACACAAGTGATCCAGAAAAGGACGCTACGGCCACAAAATTTGATCATATATCCTTTGCCGATGTGCTCAAGCGCGGATTGAATGTTATGGATACAACGGCTTTTACTTTAAGCCAAGAAAACGAATTACCCATTGTGGTTTTCGATATGAATACACCAGGAAATTTGCAACGTTTACTCTCAGGAGAACAAATAGGGACTACGGTTCATTAAGCGTTTTAAAAAGTCATTTATCATGGAAGAAGAGATAGAATTTATCATTGACTCAGCCCAAGAATCTATGGGTAAGGTATTAGTTCATTTGGAGAAAAAATTTACCACTATTCGTGCAGGAAAGGCCTCTCCAGCGATGCTTAATGGCGTTATGGTTGAGTATTACGGCAGCCCTACTCCACTGAATCAGGTATCGAATATCAATACACCTGATGGGATGACCATAACGGTGCAGCCCTTTGAAAAGTCATTAATTACAGAAATTGAAAAAGGGATCATGATCGCCAATCTCGGATTCAACCCAATGAACAATGGCGAGAGTGTCATCATCAGCGTGCCCCCACTTACAGAGGAACGCAGACGCGATTTAGCCAAGCAAGCCAAAGCAGAGGCTGAAGATGCCAAAGTAGGCATTCGCAACGAACGCAAGCATGCCAATAATGAAATAAAGGCGCTTGATATCTCTGAGGACTTAAAAAAGAATCTCGAGGTCGATATTCAAGAACTTACCGACAAACATATCCAAAAAATCGATCAGATTTTCAGCAATAAAGAAGCTGAAATCATGAAGGTTTAAGGGTTAAGC
>RFXU01000318.1 GCA_009921505.1 Flavobacteriaceae bacterium | reverse complement strand
TTCCAGTTTTAGAAGGTTTAAAATATGCATTTGATGTGATTAAAGATGCTGTTATGAAAAATAAAGACGAATTCCAATTTTTATTTGAATTTTTGCAAAAATATGTGGCTCCGTTATTGGGTGGCATTTTAAAAATTGCTATTCAAGGAATCGGCCAAGCCATTAGTGTTGTTATCAATTTAGTCGGCAATTTGATAGACGGATTTGAAAAAGTCGTATCTGTCATAAGCCGAGTCGTCGGAGCAATTCGAGGATTGATTGATTTAGTTAAAAATAATCCTTTGGTGCGTGGGATCGGTAATGTAATTGATTCCGCATTTGGTGGATTTCGAGCATCTGGTGGATCTGTTTCCGCTGGCAAATCTTACGTGGTTGGTGAAAACGGCGCCGAATTATTTGTACCAAAGAGCAACGGGACAATCGTGCCAAATGGCGCTGGCGGAACGATTAACGTGACCGTTAATGGCGCAATTGATCCGGAAGGTACAGCTCGAGCCATTGTGGATGTGCTTAATAGATCCAATGCTCGAGGCACCTTGGGCGCTAATAGATTGACCTTTGCATGAGCATTTGGTCGCCAGTCTGGAGTGTCAAAATTGATAACGTCGAATACAAAGACGTTACTCTTGCCAATTTGACTATTGCTTCGGGGCGTACAGATATTTACAGTCAGGCCGTCGCTGGATATTGCAATCTCACCCTTATTAATTTTGATGATTCCTTAATCTCATTAGGCATAAATTCAGCTGTAACCGTTTATGTAAAAGATACAAATAATGTCAATGTTGCTTTGTTTGGTGGCTCGGTCACAGACGTTATCGTGGGCGTTCAATCTGGTGGATCTATAGGAATGACCCAAACCGTCCAAATCGTGGCCGTAGGAGCCCTTGCAAGGCTTCCCAAGGTACTTACGGACGGCGTTCTAACCAAAGCTCATGATGGGGATCAGATTTATTCGATTTTGGAGCCACTTCTATTCAATACATGGAATGAAGTTCCGGCTGCTTTGTCTTGGGCAAATTATGATCCGACTGTCACGTGGGCAAATGCCGAAAATAGCGGATTAGGCGAAATTGACCGTCCCGGCAATTATGAATTGACTTCCAGATCAGCTTCAACGACCGACGTTTATTCTTTGGTATCCGCCTTGGCTACATCTGGACTTGGGTATTTATATGAAAATGCTTTCGGCCAAATAAGTTATGCGGACAGTACCCATCGATCAACCTACCTTTCGACCAATGGATATGTAGATCTGTCGGCCAATGATGCTTTTGCTGGTGGGTTAGAAACGGCTCTCAGGGCTGGAGACGTCAGAAATAACATAACGTTATCTTACAAAGCAAACGCTCAAGTCTCGGCCTCTGATGCAAACTCAATTGCAGAATATGGGACTTTGGCTCAATCGATTACGACCAGCCTTGAAAATGCAGCTGATGCTACTTCTCAAGCCAATTTTTACCTTACTTTAAGAGCTTGGCCTAGAGCCAATTTTAATCAAATCTCATTTCCGCTTGGATCACCAGAGATTGATAATTCAGATCGAAATAATATGCTCAATGTCTTTATGGGTATGCCGGTCACAATTAATGATTTGCCGGCCAATATGGGCGAACGATTCCAAGGATTTGTTGAAGGCTGGCAATTTCAAGCTGGCGTCAATTCCTTGACTTTATCGATGTATCTATCGCCAGTCGAGTTTTCACTTCAAGCGATGAAGTGGTCTGATGTGAGTGTCACCGAAGCGTGGAACACGCTATCAAATACACTTATATGGGACAATGCGTTTATTGTCAATTAA
>RFXU01000317.1 GCA_009921505.1 Flavobacteriaceae bacterium | reverse complement strand
CATCCCAGTCTTATGCATTCATGACAGCTTTATCATCCAGCACGACAAAGAACTCGAACTCAAACAGGTACTACACAACGCATCAGTGCAGATAGCAGGTAAGGGCATTGATCAGGATAAGACCAGCAACGAGAGGAAGATTAAGACCTACGTACAAGGCAATATAAAAGGGTATGAGGTAAGGAAGCCCTACACTCTATCACTACCAAATAAAGTTACTCCCACAGAACAGTATAATACTAGAAAGCGTAAATTTTATAAATGGTTAGAACATAGTAAGGAAGAGTATGTGGGTAGTAGTGAATAGCCCCCCCTTCCACTACTAAGAGAAATAGAGGTCGGCCTATGTGATGAGGAAACTAAAAAAATCCAAACATCGTATCCAGGATAAATTTATGCGACGGCACGACCAATGCTGAAAGAAATGAAACGACTTCAAAAAAAACTTCACGTTCTGTAAAAATCACAAGGCTAGTGAATAAATTTATGTTTAAACTACCAATCGTTGACACTTAAGGGCAGGATCCCTCTTTTGCAAAGGTGCATAACATGCCACAGTTTGCCCCCTCTAACCTTCGGCTTCACTTCAAACCATTAACTGAACGGGCCTCTGCGTTAATACTCGCCTTAACCGTCGGGGTGACTGTTGCATTAGTATCCATAGCATTTTTCAAAATAGTAGGTTTTATAACTCCAATTTGGCGACAGAACCTGCCAACTGAACTAAAATACAACATGGACTCAATTTCATTAACTTTAGCTGCTTCACTTTTAATAAGCTCACTATTGGCAGGATACTTTCTTAGTAAAATTAAAGACGGGCGGCCACATGGCCCAGCAGATTTGATTCTTGCTGCACAAAAAGAAGAGTCGCTTGATCTGAAGGTTGGGACATATTCATCAATACTAGCACTTATTAATCTATCTGGTGGAGCCTCTGTTGGTATTTTTGGCCCATTAGTACACCTTGGGGGCTGCGTATCTGAGTTTGTCCACAAAAAGTTTGACCGTTTGCCCAAGGATATAGTTTTAGGGTGTGGTGGTGGTGCTGCGATAGCAGCAATTTTTGCGGCACCTATTGGAGCGGCAGTATTTGCACATGAAGCGATAATCAGGAGGTTTGGTGCGTTTGGTACGGTGCCGGTAATCATTGCCTGCTTTGCAGCATTTGAAGTCTCAGATTTAGCACTTGGAAGTCATCGAATGTATTCTGTAATAATGGAACCGACATTAGATTATTCTACGCTTTTCTATACCTTTCTCCTTGGGATCGTGACTGGTCTATTTTCAATTGTGTATATCTCGTTGATCACTAATCTTCCCAAGGCTTTAAAAGTAACAAAAGTAAAAATAATTTTCCGTCCAATAATTCCTGCAACTTTACTCTTTTTTATTTCACCCGTGTTGCCACATGTTCTGGGTGCAGGATCAGAAACAGTTGCACTTGCAATGTCAGGAGGTTTGTCAATTAGCTTAATAATAGCTTTAATTTTTGCAAAAATTTTTGTTACACCAATTTGTTTGAGCTTTGGGTTTTTTGGTGGTGTTTTTGCCCCAGCTCTCTTTATAGGGTCAATGCTAGGCGCACTATGGGATTTACTTTTGGTGACCCCAGGACAAACTTCTTTTGCCTTAGTCGGGGCTGCTAGTATTGCTGCAGCTACTCTGGGATCACCCTTAGCGGCTATCATTATTGTTTTCGAAATGACAGGTAGTTATGAAGGGGCGGTTTTATCCATGTTAAGCGTTTCATTGGCTTGTCTCATCTCACGATCATTCATAGGAAGATCTCTTTTTGATAGACAGATTTTGTCTAGAGGTATAATATTG
>RFXU01000316.1 GCA_009921505.1 Flavobacteriaceae bacterium | reverse complement strand
ATTTTTGACCTTCGTGCAAAAGCAAGGCGTTTGGCTTCGCAACACGGCATTAAGCTCATCATGGTTGATTATCTGCAGTTGATGACTGCTGGCGGATCACAAAAAGGGGGGAATCGTGAACAAGAAATCTCTACAATTTCCAGAAACTTAAAGGCCTTAGCCAAAGAATTAAATGTGCCGGTAATCGCCTTATCGCAGCTTTCGCGTGCCGTAGAAACTCGAGGAGGGAGCAAACGTCCAATTCTTAGTGACTTAAGGGAGTCTGGTGCTATTGAACAAGATGCCGATATTGTTTCATTTATTTATCGTCCGGAGTATTATAAAATTGATGAATGGGATGACGATGAGCGTTCACCCACTGAGGGTCAAGCAGAATTTATTGTTGCCAAACACCGTAATGGAGGTTTGGATGAAATCCGCCTTAAGTTCGTGGGTCATCTCGGTCGATTTGAAAATTTGGAGTTGTTTGATTATCCTACAGAAATTCATTCGCGTATGAATGATGCGGCCAATGATGACACCTACAAACCGACTCATTATCCATCTGCAGATGAGGCCTTTGGTAGCGCCCTTAATGATGATTTAAGTGGCCCAGAGGACGACATTCCGTTTTAAGTAAAACGCTCATTGCTTTTTAAAAGCCCAAGGCACAACTCATATAAAAAGCAGTAGTTCGTTCTGAATCGAGGATTGAAATTCGTACCTTAAACCTATGTATTTTCGACTAATTTTTATTTTGATTTTGAGTTTTTATACTCAAGTCCATGCAGGATATATTTTGATTCCAATGGGCCCTGAAGAGCAATCACAACATTTGAAGGCCTATGGAATAACCTATTGGGTTATCGAACAAAATATCAAAGCGCAATGGTTATTGAATTATCGTGGTGGATCTTTTTTGATTCCCGATGCGGATTCAGTGCGCCGGGAATGTCGTATCAGAGGTGTTGATTTTGAATTGATTTCTGACCAAGAGGCGGCCCAAATACTGACCTATATAAGCAGTCCCTCACAGAACATGGAGGCTGTACAATTAGAAAAGGCGCCCAAAGTTGCCGTATATGCCCCTCCAGGTATGCAGCCTTGGGATGATGCGGTCACTATGGTACTGACCTATGCAGAGATTCCATTTACTACGATTTATGACAAAGAGGTGATGGGCGATGAACTACTGCTCTATGATTGGCTTCACTTGCATCATGAAGATTTTACAGGTCAATATGGAAAATTTTATCGCGCGTACCGGATGGCACCGTGGTATTTAGAGCAAAAAAAAGATGCTGAGGTCTTAGCGCAATCTTTGGGTTATCAAAAAGTCTCGGAGGCCAAAAGAGACGTTGCGCTTAAAATACGGGACTATGTGATCGGCGGAGGTTTTATGTTTGCTATGTGCAGTGCTACAGACAGTTTCGACATAGCATTAGCGGCTCAAAATGTAGATATTTGTGAATCCATGTTTGATGGAGATCCAAGTACTCCTAATTATCAGGCCCAAATTGATTTCAACCAAAGTTTTGCATTTACTGAATTTTTGCTCGAACGAGATCCTATGGTTTATGAATTTTCAAGTATTGACATGACGGCAAAACGTCAGATCGATAAAGAAAAGGATTATTTTACACTAATGGATTTCAGTGCCAAGTGGGATCCTATTCCTTGCATGCTCGTTCAAAATCATACAGCTTTGGTTAAGGGCTTTATGGGGCAAACCACAGCCTTCGATCCATCTGTGGTAAAACCAAATGTATTGGTTATGGGGCGCAATGAAGTTAATGGTGAAGCCCGGTATCTTCACGGAATACGCGGTAAAGGATTTTTTACCTTTTATGC
>RFXU01000315.1 GCA_009921505.1 Flavobacteriaceae bacterium | reverse complement strand
ATCTTCTAAAAATCCGTTGTAATCCATATCGATAGGCCATAATGCGACAAGCTCAGGGTTCCGAACTTTATACCCCATTTTCTCGGCTCGTCCAACTGCTATTTTTTGAGCATCATTAGCGAGTGGATTTATACCCGTTGCATTTATATAAACCTCTTTTCGCCAATAGTGATGACAATTACCGCCGCCTTTATAGAGCCATATTGAATAAAAATCGTCGCCGTGAGGCCCCCAACCGGGATTAACCCGCTTTTGTTCCATTGCCTCAATATCCTCTTTTCTATAAAGTTTATCGGCGGCCTTCATCTTTTGGCAAAATTCGCGCTCGGTTACTGAATCCCCCGAATAGCGATAACGAGTCATAAACGTGACCCCCGCGTAGTTGGTTTCATCTTGATCGCTTGGCATCATTGCTTTTGCCGAACCCGTCGAAGCCAATTCGTGAGCCTCGATTTTAACGAGTTCCTCGTTTTCGGCATCGTCGTTTTCATAATCGACCTCATAACTATCAATTAAGATGTAACCCTCAGGCGAATCCTCACCCAATGCGATAAGTTCGTCGGCGATTTGTGAGCTCAGATTTTCGCGGTTAATACGGGCTAAAATCCTTGCGGCCCAATCGCGCCCAGCATCGCCGCCCCAAAGTTGCCAAGCCACACGGCCCGCGCTTGGAAAACCGTCTTCACCAGCGGCCCATCCTTTCGCCCTTTTGTCTATTTCGTGACGTGAAAAATAGGAGTTCATTCGCTTAATGGTGTCAACGCTTAGATTCCTTAAATTCGAAATATCGCGAGCCCTTGCTACTCCGACCTCAGTACCGCCTCGCCCATACATATCGCGCCATTTTAAACCTAATTCAGCCTGAGCCGCCATTTCAGCCGTCGGTTTATAAGATTCCTCGGCTAGTTCAACCGAGCAACAATCTTTTTTTTTTTCAGCCTCCATCGAAACGGGAGCGGTTGGCGCTGGTTGAGGCGTTTGCATTTTTAAAGGTGTATTAGGAACGACGGTAATAGTTAAACCGGGCATTTCCCAACTCAAAACGGCCTCAAACGCTTTTGCCAACTTTCGTTGTGCTGGCTCAATTACCTGATTGGTGAAAATTTCCAAACCGACCGCCATTTCATCTTTATTCGAACCGAAGCCCGTTGCCACGTCGCGAATACCGAATAAGAGCGGAGTCGTTACGCGGTGAGCGACCATAATTAACGAGGTCGATTCCGTGCTCAAAAACTGATATTGCTTATCAGCATCACTCAGCGGGAATGTAGTTATATCGGGTTTCGGCGTATCCCGCTCGTTGAACGTCATTATAAACTTACCCGCGTTCTTTGCCCCCGTTAACTCACGCTCCCAATCCCGTTTCATTTCGCGCTGTTGTTCAGGGTCTGGCGCACCTTGGAACATTGAAACGATAAACGACGGCATTAAGCCATTGACAATATTGTTAATGTGGTAAACGCTAATTTCCTTGGCTAGTTCAATCGAGTTAATCGCCGAATAATAATCGGGGCGTGGGTAAAATTGAGCCCCGGTATAATTGAAACAATAATAAATTTGTCGGGGTTCCTCGGCCTTTTTAGCAATATTGAAAAGCGGGATAAATTCGGGTTTGTTCCTTTTTTTCTTAATGGCTGCCCAGTCATTCGAATGCCAAACGCCCATTATTTCTTCATCCTCGCCCTGAATACCTAAACGGCATTCCTCGAAAGGAATGTGGCGTAATTTCGCGACGTTCTCGCGATCGTAAGTGTAAATAACCTCAATGTAAAAACCACCGTATTTTTTATAATCGTGAGCGCATCCGTAGAAAACCTCATATGTGTTTAAT
>RFXU01000314.1 GCA_009921505.1 Flavobacteriaceae bacterium | reverse complement strand
AATATTCGCATTCCAGTCATTGGTGAATTGCCTGTCCTCGGAAAGACTTTGGAAGAAGTTCGAGAAGATTTAGAGCAGCGCCTGCTGCAAGATTTATTCAAAGAAGAGTCGAATCTGTTTGTCACGGTAAAAATGCCTGGGATTCGATTTATTATCACGGGCGAAGTCGGAAGTCCTGGATCGCAAATCATTTACCGCGATCAAGTCACGCTCATTGAGGCCATTGCTGCCAGTGGAGATATCCCAGTGACTGGAGATCGAACCGATATTCGGATTATTCGCCAATATCCTTTGGGTCAAAAAATCCATAGGGTTGACTTGACTCAGCTCGATGCCATGAATTCACCCTATTATTACATTCAGCCCAATGATTTGATTATTGTCAATCCGCTGCCTCAAAAAGCATGGGGATTTGGAACTACAGCAATTCAAACGTTTACTACGATACTCACTGTGCTGACCACAATTGGGACGGCCACATTACTCTTAACGCGATAACGAAAAAGCATTATGAATACCCAAAAACCCGCTGCTTATCGTGCTAAATTTAATGACATAAACGCCATTTTTGATGTCCGCGGATTTTTGATAAAACTCCTGCGCTTCTGGCCCATTTTTATAGTGTCAATAGGTATTGCTTACAGTTATGCTTACTATATCAGTGTAAGAAAACTTCCGGTGTATTATATGGAAAATTCGATTTCCATTAAAGATGATCCAAATCCATTTTTTACCACGAATACCAGTCTTACTTTTAAATGGGGCGGTGTTACCGACAAGGTAAACACTGCCTTAGTAACGCTCCGCTCTCGAACCCATAATGAAAAAGTAGTGGATGATTTAGGGTTTTTTGTTCAAGTTCAAAAGGATGGAACTTATCAGCGCGTCGATGCCTATGGCAGTCTTCCTTTTCAAATTGATGTCGATCGAGCTAAACCCCAGCTATTGAATACGGTTTTTACGGTTGAATTCTTAGATGAGAATAATTACATCTTAAGTGCTTCATGGAATGCCGATACTTATGGCAGAACCCAGCTTTATGATGATTCCAAAGAAATAGGATCGGTCAAATTAATGGGAGATGGGATTAAGCAAAATGGAGCGATAGGGGAGTCATTTGAACAGAATTTCGCTGCATTTACCCTTTGGCCTGTCAAAGGAAAAAAAGGAGCCAAAGGTCAAAAATATTATATTACATTTTTACCCTTTGATCAAGCCGTAGGGGGTTATTTGGGTGTTCGCGTATCGAGTGAGTTTAGCGGTTCTTCGGTCATCAAATTAAGTATGACGGGCAATAATAAAGCGCGCATGGTGGATTATCTCAATGGTTCAGTTGCGGTGCTGGATCGTGATATGTTAGAGCGTAAAAACTTATACGCCACTAAAACCATCAAGTTCATAGACAGCAGTCTGGCCTCAAAATCTACTGAGTTGAGTTTGGCTGAGGATCAATTAAATTCATTTAAGAATAAAAATTCCATTATTGATCTTGAATTTGAGGGAGAAACCCTGCGTACTGAACTTACTCAGCTTGATATTCGAGAAGAGGCCTTGGAGCGCGAGCTAAATTATTACGCCGTTTTGGAGACGTATTTAGCGACGCATGACGATTACAGTGATATTCCTGCCCCCTCTGTAATTGGGATTTCTGAGGGGAGTGTCGTTACTGGTGTAACCCAAATTATTGAAAAGGCTTTAGAACGAAGTACCTTGGAATATTCCTACCAAGAGGGAGCCCCAATCTTTAGGGACATTGACCGACAAATAGACGCGATTAAGCGCGTATTGCAAGAAAATATTAGTTCTTCAAAGTCCCTGAAAAACGAAGAACTCA
>RFXU01000313.1 GCA_009921505.1 Flavobacteriaceae bacterium | reverse complement strand
ATCTCAGATCACGGGGAACAACTCGGAGAAAATGGCAAATGGCTCCATGCCCAGGCAGGAGAGGCTGCAAAAAATCCGGCCTATATGATTTGGTTTTCTCAGCGCTATCAAGAACGTTTTCCTGAAAATGTCGCCTATTTCCGTGAAGCTGCCGCAGAAAAAACAACCACGGATCGCGTTTATTATGATTTACTCCATATTTGTGGTTTAAAAACCCCTAACCTCTGATACTAAAATATTATGTCTGATTCCATGAAAACATGCCCACAATGCAATTCTCCATACGCCTATTCTATGGGCGACGACACCTATACTTGTCCTGAATGTGACCACAATTGGAATCCGTCCGAATCAGCGCAAACAAAAGAAATGGAAGTCCTTGACGCTAATGGTAATGTTCTGGTCTCTGGAGATTCAGTGGTAGTGATAAAGGATTTACCCGTTAAAGGCGCGCCTAAACCAGTCAAAGCAGGGACCAAAGTAAAAAACATCAGACTCGTAGAAGGGGATCATAACATAAGCTGTAAAATAGACGGTTTTGGTGCGATGGGCCTAAAATCCGAGTTTGTGAAAAAGGCATAGTACTTTTCGTCGCTTTTTTTTGCTACTCATCTCCTTTGGAACTTTTGGTATTAAATAAATTATACATTTACCAAGTAAAATGGAACAAGCGAGTCAAATGAAAAAGAACATAGGTACTGCAGACAAAGCGGTCCGAGTCATATTAGCGCTTACATTTATCTACCTTTACGCTTACGAATACATCACAGGTACCTTAGGCCTTGTCCTTATGCTTGTTACTCTATTCTTTAACATTAGTAGTATTACTGGGTATTGTCCCCTATATGCCGCATTAGGTATTAATACGTGTAAGAGAAAGTAAGCCCTTTACAAATCCGCAAAAAGATTTCCTAGACCGTCTTTGAACTGAAATCCTTCCAGGGTTCTATATTTATTAAGCTTTTTATGTGCTTCAAGACCCCAAAGTAAAAACTCCATTAAGAAGTATTTGTCCTCTGGAGTACAATCGCTTTGGAATTCATCGACTAGATCCTCAAGACGCGGCACAGAGCGCAATGTATCCTGATAGACGTCTTCTGGCAAACCATCCTCGATAAATAAATCATTATCACTGTAGAACCAACCCAATAAACTGTCGTAAGGGCCCTCTTGGTCTTGTTTCTTGAGCTTTTTGATTTCTGGGAAATATTTAGGAAATAAGGTTTTTACAGCCTGATTGATTAGGTGCAGTGAAATTTGCTCAGCCCCCTCCTGCTCTCCTTCGTAGACCAACTCTACTTTACCGTTGATGGCCGCGATTATGCCCAAAAAGTCAGACATCCGAAGGGTCGTTTTATCCTGAGCATTAATCAGCATTCGGCGCTCTGCGGTACTGATCAAATTCTCAAAAGCGGTAATGCTCATCCGCGCACTCACTCCACTTTTTGCATCAACATACTCACTGCGACGCGCTTCAAAGCCAATTTGTTCTAGGATATCGCGCGCCAATTCAGGAATGTATATGTTTTGATCTGCCGCCCGCGGTTTTACCTCTTGCTGAGTAATGGCCTTGGCCACGGTTAAAGAATGCGGATAATGGGTTAAAATTTGAGACCCTATTCGGTCCTTGAGCGGTGTCACAATACTCCCACGGTTAGTGTAATCCTCGGGATTCGCGGTAAAGACAAACTGAGCCTCAATAGGCAGACGGAGTTTAAACCCACGTATTTGAATTTCTTTCTCTTGAAGTATGCCAAAAAGCGCCACCTGAATGCGCGCTTGTAAATCAGGAAGTTCGTTTAGCACAAAAATACAGCGGTGTGCTCTTGGGATCATCCCAAAGTGAAT
>RFXU01000312.1 GCA_009921505.1 Flavobacteriaceae bacterium | reverse complement strand
GGCAAATCAAATTGCTTGCGTGCTTTAAGCCTATTTTTCGATGATGAGCCAGATTCTGATCGAAAATTTAATTTTGATTTAGATATGTCAGATAAACGCATTGCTGAACCGCGATCGTCAATAGCAAGACAATTTGTTTGGATAAAGGTAACATTTAACGTTCCAGAAAATTATAAAAAATCTCTGGGCACTTAAATATATGTCAAGAAGCAATGGAACCGTGACGGTATAGTCAACATGACATTTTCACCATCCATAAAAAGTACAAACCAAAAGCATCTCACACGATTTCTTAAAAGCATTGATTTCACATATGTGCCGGCGATCAAAGATCTCAACGTCTATGCTGAACTGATCGAGAGGATGTATAGCTCTGCGGCAGAAACAGATACAATGAAGAGCGCAATCGAGCAATTTATTGGAGCGATCGCTAGTCAAACAAATGATCTTGCTACCGAGTTAACAAATTTATTCTCTTCGCAAACTGCGATTGCACCTCCAACAGAAATGGCCCGGATCTTTAGAAATTTGGATTTTGCGCATGGTGATGATGGTCACTCAATGTTGAGGCAAAAGGGCGATGGAATTAAAGCACGCCACTTGCCCGAATTTATACGATTCATAAACAAGAAAGAGGTTAGAAAAAAATTTTTCATTTGGGGATTTGAAGAGCCTGAAAACTCTCTCGATTTAAATGCAGCAAAGGAAGAAGCGCAGAGGTTTGCGAGGTTTTCTGAAAGCGTCGATACACAGATTTTTATAACCAGCCATTCGCCAGCGTTTTATTTGGCCGATAATGAAACGGGCAAAGCAAACCTGCGTAAATATTTTATTACCAAACAAGAACCCGATGAAAACGGAACAATGGAACCTTCGGACGCTGTTTCAAAGATTGACAGGGTTGAAGATGCTGAAAAGGCTATGAATACTGCGGGGCTTTTGCAATTACCTTTTGTTATTAAACAGTTAAGCGAACTTGAAACCATATCACGAGAAAAGGAAAAAGAAAATTCCGAGCTCGAGAACAAAATCAACGATTTAAAAAGTGAAATTGCGACCGCAAATAAGCCAGTACTTTTCGTTGAATGGGACAATGATGCCAAACTTTTCAATGCAACCCTCGCTAGGTTAGGTGTGAAGGATGATATTGTCATTAAAATTCTTGGAACAGCTCCGTCTAAAAAAGAAGATCTGCTGAAAAGAATTATGGATCAAGGTGGGCTATCCACAAACCAAAAATCTATGTTTTTATTTGATAATGATCAGGCGGGCAGGAAAGCCGCTAGGACTTTATGCGATAACATTGATACAATATCGCAAGCGAATTTTCCAAATGGCTTTGTTGGCCTGCTTCCTCACACAGATGAATTTAAAGCATTTATTGGAAGACATCAAATTAATGCAGACCAAGCTTTTTTTACCGCTGAATTTCTTTTCCCGGCCGAAGATAGCGCTAGATTATGTCATGAACTCATTAAAAATTATAATGGTTCAAATGACCTTTCTAGTTGGGATAAGACATTAAATGGGCAGTATTGGAATAATAAAGTGAATAGGATTACATACCACGACCTACTGAATACAGTTGCTGGTCAGCCAGACTGGTTCTATGCACGTGGCGTTCCTGAGTGTCTAAAAAGTTCATTTAATCGTGACATAGTGAATAAAGATTGCGCCACGGAGTTCTTAGATAACTACATGACGCAAGTGATCAAACATCTAAAATAGCCAACTCTCTTGATAGCTTGAAGTGGACCATGCCCGTGGGAGGTTAACAGGGCTTTGGGACAAAGCCCCCGCCCTGCGGACGGGCGTGGGCTGGATCATGCGCCATGCAGTCTGCGCTATCGCTA
>RFXU01000311.1 GCA_009921505.1 Flavobacteriaceae bacterium | reverse complement strand
GTCAAATTTGACGTCCTATATCGAGGATAAAATTATCTTCGCTGGGTATTATCCCCCTTAAATTTTAGCGTAAACTTTACAAAATAGCGCTAAATCTCTTTAAAAACTTGTCTTTTTTCAATCTAGGTTTGTAGTCTTAACCTCACAAAACCTAGTATTATGAAAATTAAAAGTCTACTTTTGGTTCTATTGTTCGGAGCTACATTATTTGTATCTTGTACACCCGAAAACATTAACGATGGTCAAATCGACGAACAAATCGACAAATACCAAAAGCCCCTTCAAAACGGGTAATTCGTCATTGTTCTTAGGGAGCTTAATCGTAGTATTGATAGCTTCCACTCCTTATTTATTTTATTCTTACGAAAGTCTCCCCGACTCACAGGTTTGGGAGACTTCTTTTTTTTCATTTAAAACCTCATTTCCTTCCTGGATATCCTTTGCTTGGTACTTTGTTGGAAAAGCAATACCACTGTTCTTATTGTTGTTATGGTTTTTCACCTGTAAACATTGGTGGCATTGGATCATACTTGTGCCTATTGCAATGTATGCTTTCCAGTTGTGGGGTGTTGTAAATGAAAGTAATAATTTGGATTCTCTGGAATTATACTACTTAATTCCTTTGATGTTGGTGTTGGTTCCGTCGGTTTATTTAATAAGAGCTAAGATTTTTAATAAGATGAGAAATGATGACTTGTCATCGTTCGAAGAAGAATTGTCACAAGAAAAAAATACTTGGCAACAGATTAAAGACTTATTTCATTAATTGACATTGGATTGAGTAAATCTTCGCCTTTTTATGCCCACGAGCTTCTGCCTCAAGAAGAAATGCTAGATGTTTCTCGTGATAGCAACAAGCTATTCATTGGTATACCTAAAGAACGGCATCTCCAAGAAACACGTATAGCTCTTACACCAGACTCGGTCTCTGATTTAGTCAGGGAAGGCCATTCTATATTGATAGAATCCAATGCTGGAATGAACGCGGGGTTTACAGATCATGACTATTCTGAAGCTGGGGCCCAAATTACTTCGAATACTCAAAAAGTTTTTGAGTCCCCGATAGTTCTCAAGGTTGAACCGCCCACAAATGACGAGGCGCAATGGTTAAAGCCAAATTCTGTTTTAATTTCTGCGCTCCAAATAAAAAGTCAGAATAAGGCTTTTTTTGAATTACTCCAGAAGAAAAAAATTAGTGCTATTGCCTTTGAATATGTTAAAGAACAGGATGGCGACTACCCAATACTTCAAACCCTTAGTGAATTGGCCGGTACTTCTTCCATCTTAATTGCTTCAGAACTTCTGAGTCAACATGAGTCTAGTACAGGGCTTTTACTAGGCAATATTGCCGGCGTAGCCCCTACTGAGGTTGTTATAATTGGAGCGGGTACTGTTGGTTTTTATGCCGCCAAAACTGCCATTGGCTTAGGTGCCAAAGTAAAAGTTTTTGATCCTTCAATAAATCGTTTACGCAAATTACAATCACGTTTAAACGAAAATATTCACACCTCTACAATTCAGCCAAAATCATTATTGAAAGCAATCAGACGATGCAATGTAATAATCGGTGCGCTTAAAGGTACTGACAGAACGCCGTTAGTTGTCTCTGAAGAGCTCGTTGAGTTTATGAAAAAAGGATCCGTGATCGTCGATGTAAGTATTGATTCGGGAGGTTGTATTGAAACCTCGAGACTTACGACCCATGAAGACCCAACTTTTGTAGTTCATGAGGTAATTCATTACGGGGTTCCAAATATTTCTGCGAGGTACCCAAGAACTGCATCCTTAGCGATAAGTAATATATTGGCTCCATTTTTAATGAATATCGGCAATCATGGTGGCATTGATCAATCTATTCG
>RFXU01000032.1 GCA_009921505.1 Flavobacteriaceae bacterium | reverse complement strand
TACAAAACGTCAAAAAGAGGTCTACAATGCCGTTTTAAAGGTCAAGGATGAGGCGACAAAACTTTTAGTTCCAGGGGCCTATTGGAAAGCTTATCATACAGAAGTCGGTAAGTTAATGACCAGTGCCCTTTTAGATCTGGGCCTTTTGGACAAAGCCGACGTTCAAAATGAAGACCCAGAACATCCAGCTTATAAAAAATACTTTATGCACGGCACGAGCCACCATATGGGGCTTGATACGCATGATTACGGCTTGCTTTTTGAGCCCATAACAGCCAATATGGTATTTACGGTTGAACCCGGAATTTACCTGCCTGATGAAGGTTTTGGTATTCGACTTGAAGATGACGTGGTGGTTCAACCACAAGGAGAACCCATCAACTTGATGGCTGACATTCCAATCCTGGCTGATGAAATTGAAAGCCTGATGAATCCTTAGATTTATCGAAGCAACAGATTAATTGTGCTACACTATCAGATCAAAGGACAAGGGCCGGGCTTATTCTTTTTGCATGGGTTTTTGGAAGACGCAGAAATTTGGGATAGGATCGTTGGTCCGCTTAGCCTGAATTATACCTGTATTCAAATTGATTTCCCCGGATACGGAACTAATGCAGAATCATCATTTCCCGATCAATTGGCTGAGATAAGTCATGCCCTTGAAACCCTTCGAGCAAAGCTATCCCTCGACACCTTTAGCATAGTCGGTCATTCGATGGGCGTCTATATCGGACTCGCATGGCTTGAAATGGCCAAAATTCAACCACAAACTTTTGTTGCGGTAAACGGTAGTGTTTACACAGATAATCCAGAACGACTTAAAGAGCGCAAACGCAGTATTTCGCTCATTGAGCGCCATAAAGACGCCTATATCAAAATGGCTATAAAAGGCTTGTTTTTACAAGAACAATTGACCTTATACCTCGAAGAAATAGAACAACTCACAGCGCGCGCCTTAAAGACACCGAAATTAGCCCTTACACAAAGTATTCGGGCGATGAGCACTCGGGTTGATCACCAACAAACATTAAAGAATTTTCTTGGTCAAAAACACATTGTAGCTGGCGATCAAGACCCCTTATTTCCGTTAACGCTAAGTCGAGATATGGCGTTAAATACTGGGGCCAAACTACACACTTATCCAGGCAGTCACATGGGTTGGTTAGAGGCCCCGGAACTAATCTTGACTGTCTTGGGAAGCGAGCGGATCCCATCCGCGAGCAATTAAGGGAATCTTTGTTTGTGCTCGAGTCATTAAGTGCACGCCCTCTCGCTCATGGGTCATATGACCAATCACCGTGAAATTAGGATTTCCTTTAAGTGCAGGGTAATCTTTCTGATTAATTGTGAAGAGTAATTCGTAATCTTCTCCTCCATTGAGCGCTATGGTCGTACTGTCCATATTAAATTCTTCACAAGTACTAATTACTTGCGGGTCTAATGGAATATGTTCCTCATAAACAACCGCGCCTAAATGTGAGGCTTTGGTAAGATGAATTGTTTCTGACGAAAGGCCGTCGCTAACATCAATCATTGAAGTAGGCTGAATACCAAGATCTTTCAAGAGTCCAATGACATCTATCCTTGCTTCAGGTTTGAGCTGACGCTCTACAAGGTAAGTGTAAGGGGTAAGATCTGGTTGATTGTTTGGATTAACTTGAAATACCTGTTTTTCTCGCTCAAGGACTTGTAGGCCAAGATATGCGGCGCCAAGATCTCCAGAAACAACGAGCAAATCGTTTTCTTTGGCCCCACTTCTTTTAACGACGTTTGACGGTTTTACAACCCCGATTGCGGTGATACTAATAATGAGTCCTGTAGTCGAGGAGGTAGTGTCCCCGCCAATTAAATCCACTTTATAAACATTACATGCCGTGGCAATACCGGCGTACAAGTCTTCCAAGGCTTCAAGCGGGAAACGATTCGAAACTGCAATGGAAACCGTGATTTGTCGCGGCGTGGCATTCATCGCGCAGAGATCACTGATATTAACCGCGACCGCTTTGTACCCCAAATGCTTTAGGGGCATATAAGCCAGATCAAAATGAATGTTTTCAATCAGTAAGTCAGTGGTCACTACCTGCTGGTGTCCGGCTGGTGTTTTAATCAGCGCGGCATCATCTCCAACACCGAGTACAGTAGCTTGGTGATGTGTTTTAAAAGATGCCGTAAGATGCTCAATTAATGGGAACTCTCCGATTGCAGACAAGGGCGTGCGGGATTCTTCTTTAGGGCCAAACATAGGTGTGGTTTAGGCGGCAAAGGTAAGGAATAGGAAGTTTAATGCCTCTAAGCGAACAGAAGTAACTAACATTTATCATAACCCATTAACACAATTCTTAACATTATTTCGTTAGTTTTACCCGCAAATTATTCTTACTCAACTCAAACTTTTACAATGCGTCTTTACACAACCCTTACCTTTATTTTAATGTCTTTTGTGGTTATCGCTCAACCCTGTTCCTCAGGAATGGCAGGAGGATATCCCTGTAGTGGTTATGACCTCTTATCTCATATTCCACTTTCTACCTTTAACGCGGGTTCAGCCAATGACTCTTGGGGTTGGACAGACCCACAAACCGGAAAGGAATACTCTTTGGTCGGCCTTAATAATGGAACGGCATTTGTGGATACTAGTGATCCTGTAAATCCAATTTATCTGGGAAAATTGCCCACACATACTCAATCCAGTACGTGGCGCGACATTAAAGTATACAACAATCATGCTTTCGTGGTGAGTGAAGCGAGTGGTCATGGGATGCAAGTCTTTGACCTTACGCGTTTACGAAACGTGAGCAACCCCCCAGCAACCTTTACAGAAGACGCCCATTTTCCCGGCTTTGGAAGTGCACACAATATCGTTATCAATGAGGCAACAGGTTATGCCTATGCGGTTGGGGCGAACACCTATAGTGGTGGAGCACATTTTATTAATATTCAGAATCCTTTAAATCCAGTGGATGAAGGCGGATATTCAGGGAGTGGATATACCCATGATGCTCAAGTGGTTATCTATAATGGACCAGACCCAGATTATCAAGGTCAAGAATTGTATTTCGGGAATAATGAAGACCGTGCAGTAATTGTCGATGTCACAGATAAAGCGAATCCCGTATTTATTTCTGATTTCAACTACAGTAACGTAGATTATACACACCAAGGTTGGTTAACCACAGATCAACGTTATTTTATTATTGGGGATGAATTAGACGAGAGTAGTTTCGGATTTAACACGCGCTCGATCATCGCAGATTATTCCGATTTGGACAATCCCGTTTTTCACGATGAATACTTTGGAACCACTGCGGCTATTGATCACAATGGTTATGTAGTGGGCAATAAATATTATTTATCGAGCTACACCGCCGGAATGCGTGTAATAGACATAAGTGGAATTGCAACACCTGGTTCGCTGAACGAATCTGGTTACTTTGATAGTTATCCGAGCAATAATAATACAAACTTCAACGGTGTTTGGAATGTTTATCCATTTTTCTCAAGTGGGAACATCAACATCAACGACATCAACAACGGATTCTTTATGGTTCGTGCCTCGGTTAGCGGCACAGACACCACCCCTCCTGTAGCCGTGTGCGCGCCATATACAGCAACTCTAGATACCGCTGGAAATGTCACCATTACTGGAAGCAATGTAGACGGTGGTTCCAGTGACAACAGTGGTTTTTATTCAACTACTGTGAGTCCAAATATTTTTAGCTGCGCAGATGTTGGCGCTCCAATAACTGTTACGCTTACCGTTTCTGATGTTGCGGGAAATTCCAGTACTTGTACCACTGAAGTCATTGTGGTGGATAACAGCCTACCGACAATCAGTTGCCCTGGAGACATGACAGACAATCCCGAGCCAGGATCTAGTTTTTTCACCATACCGAACTTTATTTCTGCAGGAGGTGTAGTGGCTTCAGATAATTGTGATGTGGTAAGTCTTACGCAAACCCCACCAGCTGGTGCTCAGGTATCTCTAGGAACTTACACCATCGTTTTTGAGGCTACAGATCCTTCAGGGAATACTAACAGCTGTAGTTTTGTTTTAACTGTCGAAGAATTAGGGGTAAACGACTATTTCGCTCAAGGATTAATTATGAGTCCAAATCCAGCCAGTGATTTTGTTCGTCTCAATTCCGCAAACGGAACTATTGATCAAATTCAATTGTATACGATTACAGGTAAAACCATCGACCAAGGTTTTTCAATCACTGAGGACGGGGCTAATTTTAATGTAGCTGGACTTCCGGCAGGAATTTACTTTGTCGCCATCAATAACTTGGTAACTAAAAAATTAATCGTTCGCTAATTAACAAACAACCCACGACCAAAAACAACAGTATGAAAAAATTCAATTTTATAATCGCCTTGCTCGGCTCAACCGCAATGATGGCGCAATTTCCTTGCGACGGTGGAAGTTCATTTGGATTCCCATGTGAGGGTTACTTTATGCAATCTAAACTCTATTTATCACAAATGTCCGCTGGTGACGGGAATGATTCATGGGGCTGGACTGATCCTACTAATGGAAAAGAATATGCCCTAGTCGGTCTCGATAATGGAACGGCATTTATTGATATTTCAGACCCTGTTAACGTGGTTTACTTAGGGAAACTCCCAACCCATACTTCTCCAAGCATCTGGAGAGACATCAAAGTGTATAACAATTATGCCTTTATCGTCAGTGAAGCTGGGGGACACGGAATGCAAGTCTTTGATTTGACCCGTCTGCGCAATGTCGCTAACCCGCCTGAGACTTTTACAGAAGATGCACATTACAATGCATTTGGCAGCGCCCACAATATCGTAATCAATGAAGAAACAGGCTTTGCCTACGCCGTTGGAACGGGCACCTATAATGGGGGGGCACATTTCATCAATATCACAAACCCGTTAAACCCAACACCTGCCGGGGGTTATGCGGGCAGTGGATACACACACGATGCCCAGGTCATTATTTACGATGGCCCAGATGCAGATTACCAAGGACAGGAAATATATGTAGGGAGTAACGAGAATCAAGTGGTTATCGTGAACGTTACCAACAAGAACAATCCACAGCTTATTTCTACAATAAACTATGGCAGTGTAGACTACACACATCAAAGTTGGCTTACCGAAGATAGAAGCTTTTTGCTCATTGGTGACGAGCTCGATGAAAATGCTTTTGGATTCAATACCCGCACAATTGTCGCTAATGTTGCGGACTTAGACAACCCATTTTATTTCTTCCAATATTTTGGTAATATCGCCTCTATTGATCACAACGGTTATGTAAAAGGAGATCGCTATTATCTCGCAAACTACAGTGGTGGTATGCGTGTTATCGATATTTCCAATATTGCCAACCAGCAAATGACCGAGATTGGTTATTTCGACACCTTCCCAGCAAACGATAATGTAAATTTTAACGGGACTTGGAATGTTTATCCTTATTTCGCGAGTGGAAATATCGTGATTTCGGGAGAAGGAGGATTCACTTTGGTAAAATCAGAAAATTTTGGTTTGGAAGATCAGTCGATCAAAACGTTCTCCATGAGTCCAAATCCGGCAACAGATTTTGTTACCCTGCGCGGTGTTCAAGACCCTATTAATTCTGTAGTGGTGTACAATCTCCTCGGACAAGAAGTGCTCTCACAGAATCGTTTTGACCAACAAGAAGTTAGTTTAGATATTCGTCATCTAAATTCAGGCGTATATGTATTGACGATCAACAATTCTCAAAGCCAAAAACTCGTTATTGAGTAAGTACTCCCATAATTTTGTTCGACCTCAAATAATTGACCTATGAAACTGTTTCAAACATCATCACTTTTCTCATATCTCATTATGGGATTGATGGTGGTTGGCTGTAAATCAGACGACGAAACACCCATTATTACCGACCCGCCAGCCGAGTTTAATGGCACATTAGCATGGGTCGAAACATTTGGAGGCAGTGGTATTGATCAAGCGACCGCTGTGGTAACCACAGAGGATGGCGCCTATATGGTAGTCGGTTCTACCTATAGCAACGACGGACACTTTGCAGGCTTAAAGTCAACTACAGATGCAGACTATTTCCTCATGCGCGTGCGCCCAGACGGCGGCGTGGATTGGACAAAGGTTTATGGAGGCGATGACGATGAATTAGCTACAGGCATAACAAAAACCAGTGATGGAGGATATGTTCTTGTAGGCTACAGCCGCAGCGACAACTGTTTTACGGGAAGTAACGGGGGTTTTCACGATTATTACATATTAAAAGTAGATGCGCAGGGGAATGAAATTTGGTGTCAAAATTTTGGCTACCCTGGGAGTGATCAAGCTCAAAATATAATTGAAACCAGAGAAGGTGACCTCATGGTAACTGGGTTCTTTGACGTTTCCGCAAGTGGGGGCCAAGGGAATGATGACAGAGAAAATTCCGGAACACTTCATGGCGTTGGTGAATACTGGGGGATCAAACTCGATGCAGATGGGCAATTCTTTTGGAAGCGCTACTTTGGCGGAAGCAATAATGATCGGAGCTATAATGTGATGCAAACCAATGATGGTGGCTTCGTGCTTATTGGCTCTTCAGAAAGTGATGACTTTGACATTACCGACAGCAAAGGCAGTTATGATTATTGGGCTGTAAAACTTAGCGCTGAAGGTGATTTAGAGTGGACCCGGTCATTTGGTGGAAGTGAAATTGATATTGCTTATGATATTGCCACAACGCTCGACGGAAATTTTCTGATTGTTGGAGATGCCCGCAGCAATGATCAAGATGTCAGCACTAACTTCGGCAATGCTGATATTTGGCTTGTCGCCATAGATCCACAGGGTAATTTAATTTGGGAAAAAAGCTTGGGCGGCAGTATGTTTGATTCAGCCAAAGATCTTTTACCCATGAACGACAATCTATATTGTGTAACTGGGTCATCACGAAGCAATGATGTGGATGTAACGACAAATAATGGTGAAAACGATGCATGGACTGTGGTGGTCGATGCTCAAGGGACAATCATTTTTGAGGTGGCCATTGGAGGCTCTTCCTTAGATTTTTCAGAAGGCGCTGCGCAGGGCGTGGACGGTGCTTTACTCATCGTTGGCAATACTGAAAGTAGCGATGGAGACGTTATACAAAACCTTGGATACAAAGACATTTTGATTTATAAAATTGACTAAACATTAAATTAATCAAATACAATCTTTCATCGAACCAATAAAAAATAACCATTAACCTAATAATTTTTCAAATCAAGCCATGAATAAAATCGCATCAAAAATCGCTGTTACTTTTCTAGCAACTTCATTTTTATTTTCAGGGTGTAAAGATAATGACGACACGCCACTTGCAGAGGTCAGTCCAAGTTTCAGTTTCACGCATAACTGGGATGGTGTTCCTATCGAAAATGCTGATTACGAAACAACGACCTATATCAATGAACGAGGCGAATCTTTAACTTTATCGAAACTCGTATATTTAATTTCTGACATTACGTTTACCGATGCCCAAGGCAATAGTTTTAGTGGGGGAGATTATAATTTGGTCGATGCTCGAGAAGGCGTTAATTTAAGTTTTACCCCAGACGTTGTGATCGAAGAAGGAACTTATAACGTATCCTTTACGTTTGGGTTTGACGATGAAGATAACGCAGGAGACTATCCTGACCTGAACACCGCTGATGGGGGTGTATGGATTGTTCCTATGATGATGGGGGGCGGATACCATTACATGAAACTCGAAGGTAAATACCTCAATACACAATCAGTCCCTGAAACAGAGGTAGGATTTGCTTACCACGCTATTCGTGCAAACGATAACAGCACCAGTCCCATCACGCTTCAAGACACCTCTTTTACGGTAGATTTAGGGGATGTAGTTATCGGGGAAGGGAGCAATATTGAAGTACAGATGAATGTCTCTGAATGGTTCAAGAATCCTCATACCTGGAATCTTTATGAACTTTACAGTATGCTTATGCCTAATTTCAACGCTCAAATCCTGATGAGTGAAAACGGTGCTAATGGCGTATTTAGTAAAGGAAATTAATTTCTTTCCGCCCCAAAAAATAATGAATAATGCTTAAAAATGGAGTTTACGGAATATTGATCTTGGTAGCCACCGCCTGTATGGGTGATGATGGTTCACAGTATATGGCGACTCCTGCCGAGCTCGATATTCCTCCATTTTTTGAAAGTTCTATACTTCCCCCAGAAATCCCAAGGGATAATCCACTCACGATAGAGGGTATTGCCTTGGGGAAAGCCTTGTTTTACGATCCTATTCTTTCGGCGAACAATACGCAATCCTGTGCAAGTTGCCACCTGCAAAGCGGGGGCTTTACTGATCCCAACCAATTTAGCGTTGGGATTGACGGATCTATTGGATTCCGGAACTCTATGCCCCTGTTTAACCTAGCTTGGAATCGACGAGGCCCATTCAATTGGGACGGCAGTGCCGCAACTTTGGAGGACCAAATTTTTGAGCCGGTCACAAACCCCATAGAAATGGCCAATACCTGGCCTAATGCTGTCGCCGCTCTTCAGAATTCTGGGACCTACCCAGAACTTTTTGATGCGGCCTTTGGCAGTACTGCTATTGATTCGGTCAAAGTATCAAAAGCCATTGCCCAGTTTGTACGTACCTTAATTAGCGGCAATTCAAAATTCGATCGCTATTTAAATGGTCAAGAAGATTTAACCGCCGCTGAAGAGCGCGGTATGAACATATTTCTAGACGAAACCCGCGGGGATTGTTTTCATTGTCATGGAAACCCGATGAATCCCCTATGGACCGATAATCGATTTCACAATAACGGACTGGATGCCTTCTTCACCGATCGTGGCCTGGGCGCCGTGACCGGAGACCCCCGTGATGATGGTTTGTTCAGAACCCCCTCGTTAAGAAATTTGGCCTTTACCGCACCCTACATGCACGATGGGCGTTTCAACACTATTGATGAAGTGATTGATCACTACAGCGAAGGACTCGTTTATTCAGAAACAGTTTCTCCCCTTTTGAAAAAAATATCAGAGGGCGGGGTTCGCCTAACCCCAGAAGAGAAGTCTGACCTCAAAGCCTTTTTATTGAGTCTTTCGGATCCATCATTTACTACAGATTCTGAGTATCGACCCGATTAAAATCCCTGCGGGCATCTGGGTTTAACCCCTCTGCTTTATTGACCTTCATAACATCGAAAGCCTCTATGGTAGGATAATTTTAAATTGTCTTTCATCTATGGCCATACAATCGATTTGCGCTATATTTGCGGTAATTTAGAATAAATCTATATTGATGATCAAAGTCAGTGAACACGCTAAATCACAAATAGCCCAGCTCATGAAGAGCGACGGTTTTGACCCGAACAATGACTATGTGCGCGTTGGGGTTAAGAGTGGTGGATGCTCGGGCTTGTCATATGATTTAAAATTCGACAAAAACGCTCAAGCGCAAGACCAAATTTTTGAAGACAATGGTGTTCGTATCGTTGTGGACAAAAAAAGTTTTTTATATCTGGTCGGAACGACCCTTGAGTACAGTGGTGGACTGAACGGGAAGGGTTTTGTATTTAACAATCCTAATGCCAGCAGAACATGCGGCTGCGGTGAAAGTTTCGCCCTGTAAGGACCAAAAAATGCTATGGGAAAGTTTACAGAAGACGATTTAAAAAAAGAACTCGAAACCAAAGAGTACGAGTACGGTTTCTATACGGATATTGAATCCGATACATTTCCGGTAGGCCTCAACGAGGATATCGTTCGGGCCATTTCTCAAAAAAAGGAAGAGCCTGAATGGATGACCCAGTGGCGTCTAGATGCTTATAGAATTTGGGAAGAAATGACCGAGCCCGAGTGGGCCAATGTCACCTACAAAAAGCCGGACTTTCAGAATATATCTTATTATTCAGCCCCTTCTAAAAAGGCTAAGTACAACAGTATAGACGAAGTCGATCCCGAACTGCTCGAAACCTTTAATAAACTGGGGATTTCACTTGATGAACAAAAAAAACTCGCAGGGGTTGCCGTGGATATCGTGATGGACTCTGTTTCAGTAGCGACAACATTCAAGGAAACCTTGGCCGAAAAAGGCATTATCTTTTGTTCCATCTCTGAGGCCATTAGAGAGTACCCAGATTTAGTAAAACAGTACATTGGCAGTGTTGTTCCCCAAAAAGACAATTATTATGCGGCCTTGAATAGCGCTGTATTTAGTGATGGATCATTTTGCTATATCCCAAAAGGGGTTCGTTGTCCTATGGAGCTGTCCACATACTTTAGAATCAATCAGGCCGGTACAGGACAGTTTGAACGCACCTTAGTCATCGCAGACAAAGACAGTTATGTAAGTTATTTGGAAGGGTGTACCGCGCCCACGCGTGATGAAAATCAATTACATGCCGCCGTTGTGGAGCTGATTGCTTTAGATGGTTCAGAAATTAAATACTCTACTGTTCAAAACTGGTTTCCAGGGGATAAAAACGGTAAAGGCGGGGTTTATAACTTTGTTACTAAGCGTGGAATCTGTGAGACAGGCGCCAAAATTTCTTGGACTCAGGTGGAGACAGGTAGCGCAGTGACTTGGAAATATCCCAGTTGTATTTTAAAAGGAGACAACTCAATTGGAGAGTTCTATTCTATCGCGGTAACCAATAATCACCAACAAGCCGACACGGGAACGAAGATGGTTCATTTGGGTAAAAATACCCGCAGCACAATCATCTCAAAAGGAATTTCTGCCGGGAAGTCTCAAAATAGCTATCGAGGATTGGTCAAGATTAGTCCACGCGCAACCAATGCCCGTAATTTTTCACAGTGCGACTCACTGCTTATGGGCAACCTCTGCGGGGCGCATACCTTTCCTTACATTGAGGTAAACAATAAAACAGCCCAAGTTGAGCACGAAGCCACAACCAGTAAAATTGGGGAGGATCAAATCTTTTACTGTAACCAACGTGGAATCGATACCGAAAAAGCCATAGCACTTATTGTCAATGGCTTTAGCAAGGAAGTTCTCAATAAACTCCCCATGGAATTTGCAGTCGAAGCCCAAAAGCTTTTAGAAATAAGCCTTGAAGGCTCCGTCGGATAAATAAAGACTATAAATCATTTTCTTATGAACACAAAAATCGCTTTAGGAATCGCGCTTTGCGCCACTATTTTAGCCACAAGTTGTCAGGATAAATCTTCAAAAAAAGTTAAGCAGGAAGGTGCGGTCACCGAAAATGTAGGTGCCAACATCGCTGGTGAATACTATTATTCTCCTGAAGGTGCTGTATTAAAAGGCGCTTCCTTTATTTATGCCGTCACCATGGACGATATGGCAAAAGAATTGGGTGATCAGGTTGCCGAGGTAAAAAACGACGTCTACGACATGGTCCCCGTAATGGTGCGTGGCATCGTTACCCGTAATCCAGCGCTTGATGAAGGTAAAGAGGTATGGGAACAAATCATAACCATAAAAGAAATCGTAAGTGTAGGGGATCAACCTGCGAAAGTGGATATAAAAATTCAAGATCAAAAAAAGACTGATGTTAGCAATTAAAAACCTCCACGCTGGCGTGGAAGAAAAAGATATATTGAAAGGCATTAACCTCGAGGTTAATCCTGGTGAGATTCATGCAATTATGGGCCCAAATGGTGCTGGAAAAAGCACCTTTGCCTCAATTATTGCAGGTAAGGAAGACTTTGAAGTTTCTCAAGGGCAGATTTTGCTTGAAGGAGAGGATCTTGCGGACTTAGCGCCAGAGGAGCGCGCCCATAAAGGGGTGTTTTTATCTTTCCAGTATCCGGTTGAAATTCCTGGAGTTACGGTGACCAATTTTATCAAAACGGCCATCAACGAGACGCGCAAAGCCCAAGGGTTAGAAGATATGCCTGCCGGTGAAATGCTGAAAAAAATCAAAGAAGTTGCTGAACTTTTAGACATCGACCGAAAATTTTTGTCGCGTTCCTTAAACGAAGGGTTTTCTGGAGGAGAAAAGAAACGTAATGAGATTTTTCAAATGGCCATGCTCGATCCAAAATTGGCCATATTGGATGAAACAGATTCAGGGTTGGATATTGACGCCCTGAAAATTGTAGCCAATGGGGTCAACAAATTGCGTAACAAAGACAACGCGGTAATTGTGATCACGCACTATCAGAGACTTTTAGATTATATCGTTCCTGATTTTGTTCATGTCCTTATGGATGGGAAAATCGTGAAATCGGGCACTAAAGAACTAGCGCTAGAGCTGGAGTCAAAAGGTTACGATTGGATTAAAGAAGAACTCAACTAAACTTATGGAACTTAAAGACAAGTTTATTTCCTCTTTCTTAGCTGTAGATGATTTTATCGACAGCCATGGACCGATTTACGATATTCGCAACGCGGCCATTAAATCTTTTGAAGAAAAAGGGTTTCCCACAAAAAAGTCTGAAGCCTGGAAATACACCTCACTGAAAAGCCTTTTAAAAAACGAACTCAGTATATTCCCAAAGCAGGAAAATGCTGTAGAACTTAAGGATGTTCGCAAGTATTTTTTGCATGACATTGACACCTATAAAGTTGTTTTTGTCGATGGGAAGTACAGCTCTTTTTTATCGCAAACCACTCATGACGGTGTAGACATCTGTTTGCTTTCAGCAGCCCTAAGTAAAGACAAGTACCTTCCTATTATTGAAAATTACTTTAACAAGGTTGCTCCCAATGACGGAATGAGTAGCCTCAATACGGCTTTTGCCCGTGAAGGGGCTTATTTGTACATCCCAAAACATAAAGAAGTTGAAAAACCCGTTGAAATCATAAACTTTTATACGGGGGGCGAAACAGACTTAATGTTACAACCAAGAAACTTAATCGTGGTTGAGGAAAATGCGCATGTCCAGATTATTGAGCGTCATCAATCCCTATCGTCTAATGCTGTTTTAACGAACTCGGTGACAGAGATTTTCGTTGGTGCGCGTGCACATGTGGATTATTACAAAATCCAGAACGATCAAAAGGAAGCCTCATTAATTGACAATACTTATATCAAGCAAGAGCGGGGCTCTATAGCTTCTGTGCACACCTTTTCTTTTGGGGGTAAATTGACAAGAAATAATTTGAATTTTTATCAGCACGGAGAACATGCTTCATCGGTAATGAACGGCATTACACTAATTGAGGACACCCAACATGTAGACCATAACACACTGGTCCATCATATCGCTCCGAACTGTACCAGCCACCAGGACTATAAGGGGGTATTTGACGATCGCGCTGTTGGGGTGTTTAACGGTAAAATTTTTGTTGAAAAAGAAGCACAAAAGCTAGATGCTTTTCAGCAAAACAACAATATTTTAATCAGTGATAAGGCTACCATTAACTCCAAACCTCAGCTCGAAATTTTTGCAGATGATGTAAAATGTTCTCATGGGTGTACCATCGGTCAGCTCGATCAGGACGCTTTGTTCTACATGCGTGCGCGTGGAATCGCTGAAAAAGAGGCTAAAGCTCTTTTGATGTATGCCTTTGCGAACAATGTTTTAGAAAGCGTACGCATTCCTGAACTCAAAAAGAGAATTAATAAACTAATTGCACTCAAAATGAATGTGCAAATTGGTTTTGACCTTTAATCGCTGTGGGCTTCGCAATTGACAAAATAAGAGCCGATTTCCCCATCTTGCTCCGACAAGTGCACAATAAGCCTTTGATTTATTTTGACAATGCGGCCACGAGCCAAAAACCCCAGCAAGTAATCGATGCCTTGGTGCATTATTATACTTATCAGAATGCCAATATTCACCGTGGGGTCCATGCGCTTTCTCAAGAGGCGACCGACGCTTATGAGCACGCACGCGATTTGGTAAAAACCTTTTTCAATGCCCGCTTTCGCGAAGAAATTATTTTTACGGCAGGCACCACACATAGTATAAACATTGTGGCCCATGGTTTTCGAAGTTCACTTAATCCAGAGGACGAAATTATTGTGGGTCAAGCGGAACACCATTCAAATATTGTTCCTTGGCAAATGGCTTGTGCCCTTACCGGGGCCGTATTGAAAGTTTTACCCATAGATGAGCATGGGCAGTTAGAACTCGAGACGCTTAAAAGTTTGCTGGGTCCAAAGACCAAATTAGTGGTTGTAAATCACGTGTCTAACGCATTAGGAACCATTAATCCCATTGAAACCATTATCCAAATGGCTCATGGTCAAGGGGCCCAAGTTCTGGTTGATGGCGCCCAGGCTAGCAGTCATATTGGGGTTGATGTACAGGCACTGAATGTCGATTATTACGTAACCTCGGCCCATAAAATGTGCGGCCCAACTGGCGTCGGTATGCTTTATGGTAAAAAAGAGCTACTCGAGGCACTGCCTCCTTATCAAGGTGGTGGTGAAATGATCAAAGAAGTCTACTTTGAAGGCACGACTTATGCTGGACTCCCTCATAAATTTGAAGCGGGGACGCCAAATATTGCCGGTGGGATTGGTTTTGGAGCTGCTATTGAATACCTCAATGCAATTGGTCTTGAGGAAATTGCCGCATACGAGCACGAACTTTTAATACACGCTACACAGGGCTTAAAGCAAATTGAAGGCCTCAAGATTTACGGGGATATCCCAGAAAAAACAGCGGTCGTTTCATTCAATATTGGCCAGTTACACCCTTATGATGTGGGCACCTTACTCGATCAGATGGGGATTGCCGTGCGCACAGGGCAACATTGTGCTCAACCCGTAATGGATTTTTATGGCATTTCCGGAACGGTGCGGGCGTCGTTTGCATTTTACAATACAAAAGAAGAAATTGATGTCATGATCAAGGGGGTACAGAGGGCTGTTAATATGCTTCAATAATTTTAAAAATATGCGTGGACTTTATTTTACAACTCGACTCAATTCCCTCAACACCATCTTATTTGGGTCCTTTATTATTTTAGGGCTTATGGGAAGTTGTGGGGGTTCTAAAACAATTAAAGAATCACAAAGCACACCGCCGACAGGTCTTTATCAAGTGATAGAAATAGAAGGTATGTCTATTTCAGAAACACAACCGACCCTGAATTTTGATTTAGAACAAAATCGTCTCACTGGAAGTGCAGGCTGCAATCAGTTTGGCGGCAGCTTGATCATAAGTCAAGAAAAAATCTCTGTGGACTCGCTGATGACCACCAAAATGTACTGTAGTGATGCCGTTATGGCCATTGAATACAAATTTTTACGAAATATTGGGCGCCCGATGCAATGGACTCAAAATGGCGATACTTTATCTTTGTCTGCTGATGAAATCCCCAATGTGATGATCGCTGTAAAAACCAAGGATCAATGATTACAGAAGCACAACAAGAAATAATTGAAGAGTTTGCCCTGTTTGACGACTGGATGGATAAGTATGACCATCTTATTGGTTTGGGAAAAACACTGCCCCTTATAGACCCCGAATTCAAAACGGACCAATATATTATTAAGGGCTGTCAAAGTAAAGTTTGGCTTAGAGCAGAACAACAAGACGATCGGGTTTATTTTTCGGCCGATAGTGATGCCATTATAACCAAAGGTATTGTCAGCGTTCTGATTCGCGCATTTTCAGGATTATCAGCCCAAGATATTGTGAACGCTCCGACTGATTTTATTAAAGAAATCGGCCTGAACGACCACCTTTCTCCCACTCGAGCTAATGGACTGGTTTCGATGATTAAACAAATGAAGCTATACGCAACGGCATTTGCCGCTCAAAACAACGCATAAACTATGAGCCAAGAAGTATTGAATACCGAAGAATTAGGCGAGAAAATTGTCAAAGTCCTTAAGACCATTTTTGATCCAGAGATTCCTGTAGATATTTATGAATTGGGCCTTATTTATGACGTCATGGTCAATGAGGATGCGGAGGTCAAGATTCTTATGACCCTTACCACCCCAAACTGCCCTGTGGCAGAAACACTTCCTCTTGAAGTCGAAGAGAAAATAAAAAGTATTGCTCTGGTTAAAGATGCCGAGGTAGAAAT
>RFXU01000310.1 GCA_009921505.1 Flavobacteriaceae bacterium | reverse complement strand
GAATAATGAAAGTAGAAGAAATAGTAAAATATGCGGCCATATTGTTTGGCGCAAATATGATTTTTAAATTGTTTAGAGGCCAAGGCGTAGTAGACATTCCTACTGATCCTGGAAGCGGAACTGGTGTAACTACATTTACCCAGCAAGAGGCCCAAACGATTGCCGATCGTTTATATTATGCAATGGCCGATGTTGGAACTGATGAAACATTGATGTTTAACAGTTTGCAAAACTTAACAGCCCAGCAGTTAATAATGGTGTATAACGCCTTTGGAACGCGATCGTATGCGTACACTGGAACGTGGTTTGGCCTGGGTTATCCCCTGGACTTGTTCGGCTGGTTTAATAAAGAATTAAGCGGTAACGATTTATCCCGAATGAAACAAATTTGGGCCAAAACTAATTTGCTATGGACAATATAGAAAATTGCGATCCTTTAAACCTTTTTGTTAATAACGCAACTGGCCAACTCGAGTGTTTGCCGGGAACGATCGTTGCGCCCGATGGTTATTCACAATTACTGCCGGAAGTAACGGTGCGCCCCAAAAACTGGTGGGTTAAGTATGCCTTGATTGGTATTGCGGCGTATTACCTGGTAAAAAAATGAATTGGAAAACCCTTGTAGTAATTATTGCAACTGGCCTTTTATTGCGATCACGTAAAAAACGATTTATGCTCAGTAAGAATTTCGGTTTAGATGAATTTGTAAAAAGCAGTACGGCCAAACAAATGGGTATAGACAATACTCCAGGGCCAATGCAAATTGCAAATTTGAGCGCGTTGGTACAAAACGTGTTGCAACCGTTACGCGATGCGATGGGATTTCCAGTGATCGTTACCAGTGGGTATAGATCCCCAGCGTTGAACCAGGCGATCGGCGGCGCGACCAACTCCCAGCATATGAACGGCGAAGCGGCCGACATAGTGGGCCAGGATAAGGCAAAGATGTTTAATTACATTAAGGACAATTTACCGTTTGATCAACTGATTTGGGAAGCCGGGAATAGTTTCCAGCCGGACTGGATACACGTAAGTTATCGCGCTGTGGGAAATAGAAAACAAATTTTACAGTACACTCCAGGGCAAGGATATAAAGACATTTAATTATATTAGCAGTATGGCGACAAAGAAAACAACACCGTTAGGCCCAAAGGCCCAGTTAATGAAAAAAAGCGTTGATCAACTCAAACGCAAGGCGAAGCAATTAAAGATCCAGGGTTATTCCACTAAGAAAAAGGAACAACTGGTTAATTCTATAATGATGGCGGAAGCCAGGGCGAATCGCAAACCAGGAATGCGCAAGAAAAAAGCGGCGACCGGAACTGTAAAAAAAGTTACGGCCACCGTTACTATGGCGCAAAAGAAACGCATTAAACCGCGTGGCGCAACTATGGTTAAGCCAAAAGTTAAAATGCGTAGGCCAACAATGGCGGAATACAACGGCTGGACTAACTATGAAACCTGGTTGGTTAATTTGTATTACGATCAGGCTTTTTATGAAATTGCCGAGGAACATTACGCTAATGTAGAAGGCGATATGTACGATTTAGCGCAAAGATGTGCTGAATATGTCGATGATATAATTTACGAAGATTTACCACAAAACCTTTTTATTCAAGATGCAGTTCGCGCCTTCATACAAAAAGTGAATTATAGGGAAATTGCCGAAATGGTTAGCGAAGATTTCCAATAAACAATAGAATATGGCTTATAAAGGAACATACGCAATAAAAAAGCATTTGCCCTCAGGTAAATTTATTGTGGTTTACAAAACAAAATTAGGAACCACAATAGGTGTGGGTGGTGTGAGATATAAAGAAGCGGCCATTAAAGCCTTTGAATCTCGAGGTTATAAAAAG
>RFXU01000309.1 GCA_009921505.1 Flavobacteriaceae bacterium | reverse complement strand
CCAGTCTCGACTTGTGGCTAGGCTGAAAGTGCATACTTGAAATTGATCTGGAGCAGTGCGCACTTCAGGATCGTTTCCCAAATTGCCAATTAAGATAACTTTATTAACCGATCCAGACATCCAATATTCCTATGTAAGTTCTAGGGTTTTACCTGCTTACTTGTAGGTCCTGCTTCATGCCAAACGGCTTGGTCAATTGTATCAATCCAAGGTGCTTTGGATTTGGCGAAGATGTGTTTCACGGGAGCCAAGGATTTATGCTGTTCAAGAAATCCAGTCCGAACATTATACACTGATCCATCTGGCGCTCTTGCATATACTTGCGTCCCACAAACTCCACAGAACCCTTGGACGCGTTCGTTGCCGCTTTCAGCGACCTTTGTGTATTCAGATACATCACCGTCTATCGTGATATTTTCGCGCGTCATAATGACAACTGCTCTAAAGGGCGCGCCACTGAAAGTCTGACAGTCTGTGCAATGACATGCTATAATCATATTTGCGTCAACGCTGCCGGAAATAGAGACGTTTCCGCAATGGCATTTTCCATTAACATGAATTTGTTCAACCAAGGTTTGTTCCTTTGTGAATGTCGACGGAGGAAACAGCAGTTTAAATAAGCTGTGGATGGCTTTCATTAGCTACACTAGTAGCAAACTCATGGCTTTGCATAGACGTTTTTGTGGTAAGTGGGGGTTAATGTGAGTTGGGGATCAGAAGTGCATGTCAGTAAGAACGATGCCGCGCGTTGGTGTTATTTTCCATACTATTCCTGTTCGTCTCTGAAACTCTATTTCAGCCTCTCGAAATAAACTTTGGCACTGCACGAATGCTTTTTCGTCTTTGTATTCCCACATGAAACCAAGTTTGAAGGCACCTTTCCGATTCCAGATTTGAGAAACTGTTTGTCTGCTTGCTCCTGCTGCCTTGAACTTGTCTGACATTTCTTGAATTACATTTACCCACTCATCATGGGCAACTGTTTGATCACTTTTTGAAAGCATATCGCAAACTATATAGCTCATTAGTAGATTTTCGGGTTTGGACATAACTATTACCTTTCAAATCGCCATGCATATACAGAATAGATGCCCACTTAAATTAAGCACAAGTAAAGGTAAGCAGTTGCTAAGAAACCTGTTATCCACGTCAGCGTCCGCAAGTAAGCTATCCCGAAGATAAAGAAAATTGTATACGCTATTCGCGCAGTGAGAAACAGTTGGACTGCAAGCGCTGTTCCTGAGGTGAATAAATCTGCTGAGTGCAACATCAACACAGCTGGCGCGATCAACGCCATAGCTACTATTGAATTTTGAACTGTCTTTTCGGCCCGCTCAGCAATTCCGACCGAGTTGAGATTTTCGCGATTGCCTAGCAACTTCAATAAACCGTGTTGTGAGGCACTGATCCAATAAACCGTGTTGTGAGGCACTGATCAGCACTTGGATTAGCGTAATCAGAATAACCAATAGGCCATACATTGTTAAATACGTCATTTCTAGTGTCATTGAAAACGCTCCAAATACCGAACATGCTACTAACGTAGCAAATTTATAAATTCTAATAAACGTTTTTGTGGTGAGTGGGGGTTAATGTGAGTTGGGGGTGGGTTACTGGAGTGGAAGGTGTGGAACATGTGGAAGGTTTTTGAGTGTACGTTGAACTTTATGGCCAGCCACATGTGAGCTTGTCTTATAGCGCAGCTCTTGTAAGATTGAGACACTTAAATGTTACAAGCTCAATATAATGGATGATCATGTCAGATTTGGTTTCTCTGCTAGACCTACCGCAAATTATCGATGATCAGTGGTATTCCGAATTAGAAAGACGTTTAGGGGTCGATGAATATGCTGAGGCCGA
>RFXU01000308.1 GCA_009921505.1 Flavobacteriaceae bacterium | reverse complement strand
TTTGGCCTCTTTACAATAAGATACTAATATAATAGTACACTATGAGGATACTGAAAATGAATTATAAGAAATGGTCGCAGCAAGAGCTTTTATTCATACAAGAAAACTATAAACTGAGCGATAAAGATATTGCTGCTGAATTAAGCAGGATAACGGGATCTATTGTGACAGATGCAATGATACGTAGGCAACGCAGGAAAATAGGGATCACAAAGAATAGGGGCAGAAAACCAAAAAAATAAATACGGCCAATTATTTTTGGGGGTGCCAATTTTGTTTGCACCTCCGCCTGTTTTTCTTCACCCAAACACAACAGCAAATCAAAACAAAAAAACCCCCCACGCTATAAGTGGTTGATACTAAACGACTTAGACACTAATCTTACCCGGCAACCCCCCTCGAGAGGGGGTACAAATGTACACTGTCTCATTTGTGTGAATCGGTGAGAATCGTGTCACATTTTTGTGACACTGTTTTATAGGGGTTTTACGCCACTCTGCCATAATGGCGTTACGTTTGTGTGACACATGCCAAAATGGCATCTAAAAAAATCCACAAGTATAGGCAAAAAAATTTTTCTCGAATGGCACGCCGATTGCATTATATATAGGTATGAAAAATGAAACCTTTACTTTGGAGAATAGAAAAATGGAAATGCAAATCCTCTACATTTCAGACTGTTGTGGTTCGTATCTTGATGATTGCCATATCGAATATGGTATCTGCAACGATTGTGGTGAGCATTGCGAAGTGCTGACCGAAGAATATCCTGCCACCCCCGTTTGTGGGGGTTGACAAATAAAAAACTTTTGGTATAATGTTGGAAAAGAAAGAAAGAGAGATTGAAATGCAAACAGTTGAAATTACCCCTAGTTATCTTGATTACCAAAACTACTTCCACAAAATGAGTGATGAATTGCTCACAGTGTGGATTGAAGTTGCAGAGCGTAGGCTTCCTACCTATCGTAGGAAATCTGACTTGCTATCGGTTGCTTTGGGTATTCGTGCTGCTCGGAGCGTTCAGCGTTTACGAGAAAATAATTGGGAGTAATCCCCCATAGTGAGGGTTGACAAGTCAGAAAAAATTGGTATACTAGCAGAAAAGAAAGAGAGAAAAAATGAGTACCGAAAGCATCATGTCACAGTTCGCCATCACTCGCAAAGCTTGGAACCAAGCATCCACCATTTGGAAGGGTATTGCTATCCCCTGCCAAAAGAGTACCTCTGATGGTGGGGTTGTGCAGAGTGAAAAGGTTTTGAAGTTCACACGCTCGGCCTTGCGTGAATTGAGGATCAAAAGCCCGAAAGCCGATCCCCGTCTTATTGGGGGTGAGGATAGAATGATTGAAAAGGTAGGAAAGCCTGGATCCCCCGAACGGGTGGCTGCATTGGCTGCTCAATATGCTAGGATGGCTGAGGATGAATCGTCCCCCTTTGCAGAGTGAAAGCATGAATACCACCAAGTTGACTTATGTACAGTTGAATAGTACTGGTGAAAAAATGTGGGTAAAGGATACGTATGTTCAGGCCTACCCTAAGCTATATACGCCTGTTCAGTTCAAGGGTATTAAAATCCAGGCCGAGGTGAAGGATATCTACTCCCCCCGATAGAGGGGGGCGGCCGGCCGAAATACTTGTAAGTTGTTGATATATAAGGACTTAGGTACAAAACGAGCCGCCGGGCCCTTCCTCTGGGGGGTTGGTATACATAGCTGTATTAGCTAAGCCTTCCGGCTTGGTGAACATGGGTATAGTCAGCGAAAACGCGTGCCAAACGCACACAAAATGCCAAAAAGTTTTGTCAAAATCTCTTGACATAAAAATACTCGGAAAACCTATTGACTTCTAAAGAATACTTGC
>RFXU01000307.1 GCA_009921505.1 Flavobacteriaceae bacterium | reverse complement strand
TAGAACAAGTAAAAACAAAGTTGTCAGGTAGTGCGCCATTGGTCCGAATATAATTGACAAGGAAATGGACGCTTTTTGTGTAAGAGTAAAACACAATTTGTGGAAAGCTTGCGGCTGCTTCCATCCACGCATTAAAGTAATTTTGCGAGAAGTAATCTCCACCGATATGCACACGAAGTGTGCCGCCACGACGAACACCTGAAGCGTTTATACTTTGGGTAATAACTGTAACCATTTCTTCTTGCGTTTTGCCACGTAGCAAGTCAAAGTTATGCCAACGTGATTTTCTCACGCTAGGATAACGGGCCTCATCGGTGGCGGCATAACATCGGTAAGTCATGCCGTTTGCATCAGGTGTTTGCTTGTCAACAATTTTCCCTGTGTTTACATTGCAAAAGGTTTTGCACATACTAGCGCCGGGGCATGTATAACCACTTGGCAAAGAGTAATGCCAGATGCCTTTGAGCTTGCTGTTTTCAAATGAGATTTTGAGGTTTTGCATAAGATTATTAAAGCAATTATTGGGGAAGTAATCAATACTTTTTTTGATGTTTTTGACGGCGTCGAAACGCGCCTTTGCCTTTGAGCGGCTTGTGTGTGCGCGTTCCCGTGTTCCATTCAATTTGGAATCTTGGCTTGCTTTTCATGAGAACAATTTACACGATTACCCTTAATTTGTCAAGCAATTATTTTTGGCACGATACCTGCTTACATTCTCATATCGTAACCCCTTACGAAGCAAGGGGTTACGTATATCTAACGACCGGCAGGGGGGCCGCCAAAGGTTAGATGTCAAGTCTTTTTTTCTTTTTTTTACAGTTGACCCTGACGGGTCAACTGTTTATGGTGTTGTTGATGTTCGTTGTGACGGGTTGTCGAGTGATTGCTTCGATATAGCGAACCCCCTTCATTCCATATTGTATAGAGAGAAAAATAAAAGCGTTACCCAATAAAATGTGTGAGAGGGGCATGTGCGTGCCCCTCTTTTTTTTAAAATTTTCTTTGACTTCGGAGTTAATTGCGCTTAAATTTACTTCATGCAATCAAAGTTTGATAACAAGATAAAAGCAGTTACCCGTCAAGTTGTGTTGAATCAATATATGAAGTTTGCCGAGTCAGTCTTCAAAAAAAATGAAGACTTAACTGCTTACACATTGCCTGCGGATATGTGGACATTCGAGCAGCAGATAGTAGATCATGCTCTTTATCACAGTAACACAAAATCAGAATTAAATTTGACTTGTTTTGAGTGTGATCCTGCTACTTATAAGCATAATACCGACTCTCGTTATTTCATGCTGAATGGCAACGAATTACATACCCGCTTAAATTTTGAATATAAGTTTGATTTCATGCACCGTAATCTTCATGCCAAGAAAAATTTTTTTATGTGGGCTGATTTTTGTGGTTGTCCTACTCAAGAGCGATTGGACATGGTATTGAATAAAAAAAATCTTATAGCTAACTCTTTAATTTTTGTTACATTTGCTTGCCGTTGGCGTAACTGCTATACAATTCCTAAAACAATTGTTGATATGCGTGACGATTTATTTGCTCATGATTTGAATCCACATAAATCAAGCTCTCATCATGCAAGTAATGCTATTCAATCTTATATGCACCCTTTGATGAAGCCTTTTGGATTTCGTCCAATTGTTAACCTTGAATATATCGCTAACCAAGGTGGTGGCGCAACTTCTATGTGTGTGCTTGGGTTTAGCAATAGCCCAACATTTAATCGCACCAAATTTTTTCGCAAAACATTAAATTGGTTTAAAGGCGTTACTTCTTCTGAAGTTCGTGAGGTCCAAAATTATTTGGATATCCAAGCTTGCTTAAATCATTAATGGTGTTATATTA
>RFXU01000306.1 GCA_009921505.1 Flavobacteriaceae bacterium | reverse complement strand
ACTTCCAATGAACGGCATCGGTGATCAAGTTGTCCATGGGATTTTCGATCACGTAGTAGCGAACCAAAGTGCTCTTGGTCTTTCCAATGACTGTATCGAGTTCGGCCTTGTAAGGCTCGCGCATTTTGTCAACCAAGGCCTGCATGTCGGCATTGGGCTTGTACTGATCGGGATCTACATCCAACAATTGATAAGTCTGATCTTTGATCACCCCGTCTTCGACCACCACGTCCAACTTGGCCACAAACGAACCGAAGGCACCGGGCTCGGTTACCTTGGCGTACTTGGCCTGAATGGGCTTGCGCACACGCTCGTGGGTATCGGCGCCCAAGATGTAGTCAACCCCTTCTAGTTGGGGCTGATTGCCCAAGGCGATTTGCTGGGTCAAGCCCATGTGGGTCACCAGGAACACCATCGAACACTTCTCGTATTGGCGCAAATACTTGACGTACTTGGCTACATTCTCCAACGGATCGGTAAAGGTTATTCCCTCGCTGTAGGCAGGTGACTGACGCTTGGGAGTCAAGGGGTCGTTGTAACCAATGAAGCCGATTTTTACGCCGGCCATTTGCTTGATCCAATAAGGCTAAATCGGCTAATGTATTTTTATTCGCTTTATGTTTTGATGCGCTGCGCGACAAACTAAATACCAAGGCCCCAACACCATACCCAGACCCTGCGAGTAAAAATTCTAGCTCATTTTTTGGTTTGGTATTATGTTGATAAAAATCACCTTTAAAAAAGTCCTCGTCTTGAAGTATGGCTTGGCGAGCAATCTCGTTAAATGCAATATTTTGCGCTGTTAAGCTTGGAGCTGCAGCGATGCAGAGAATTTTTTTTACCGAACTGGGATAAGCAATAGACCATTGGATTGCCTGCATACCTCCCAGACTTCCTCCAACGATAGCGTAAAGTGTATCAATACCGAGATGCTCTATTAATTTTTTTTGGGATAATACCCAATCCTGAACAGTAATAATGGGAAATGATGAGCCCCATATTTTTTTTGTTTTTGGATTAATTGATTTTGCTGATGTGGAACCATCATTGCCACCAATATTATTAACGCCGATAACAAAGTATTGATTTGTATCAATAGGTTTTCCCGGACCAACCATGTTATCCCACCAGCCAGGGTATTTATCCGCTTTATGATACTTGCCTGCCACATGATGGTTTCCGGATAAGGCATGCGGAATCAAAATGGCATTATTTTTTTTTGAATTAAGTTTTCCATAGGTTTCATAGACAAGCTCAAATTCTTTTAAAGATTGTCCACATGCAAGAGATAATTCATCTTTGCAATGAAATATTTTTGATTTGACAATTCCAACAGATCCTCTCAATTTATTTTCTTACACCTTTAGTTATTCGATAATTACCAGTCAAGTCTTTGAAGGAAACTACATCCTTGTAATTATATCGTTTAAAAATATCTTGTACGTTTTGTTTTTGATTATAACCGTGTTCAATAAATAACTTTCCGTTGTTTGATAAAAAGTTTACTCCATTTTTTAAAATAGTTTCAATGTCAGATAAGCCATGATTATTAGCAATGAGAGCTCGTCTGGGCTCAAAAGCTAAATGATTCAGATGATCATCATCCCTTGCTATGTATGGAGGGTTTGACACAATGATGTCAAATTTTTGCTCAGGCAATTGTTTAAACCAATCACTTAAATAAATATCAGCACTTCGTAGAAGCTGTTACCAGTAAGCCTAGCAAGGACGTTGCCGTACTGATTCAGCGTCTACACGATCTATCTCAGGAACCCGATCTTAATATCAGTTTATTGATGACCGCTAGCATTGGTCTAGCCAGTGAAGGAGGAGAGTTCAGTGAGATTGTAAAGAAGATGGTTTTTCAAGGTAAGCCATACAATGAAGATA
>RFXU01000305.1 GCA_009921505.1 Flavobacteriaceae bacterium | reverse complement strand
TCCTACTCAGCAGCACCATTCTCCAAAAGAAAAATATTATATAACAATATTTTACATTTATTTAGGTCAATACAGTCCACCTTTTAGTCCACCTTTAAATTTCGAAATCTACTTTAAACCCACTGCTCACCAACAAACGTCCCATCAGCCCAGTATATCCGTAACAGCTGCTTTTTAGGCTTAATCCGCTTCTCTAGCTTGGAAAGTCGTGCTTTGAAGTTCCGCATCGGCATTTTGCTGTGTTAAGGAAATTGGCTCAACAACATTAGGCCCCCGCAGAGAAAGATGAGGGCATATGCAATTAGTACTTTAGCTGTAACATCCAAACGCTTGGGCATCTTAGTCACCAACTTTTCTGACTATAACTTACCACAAAATTCGTGAAATTTAAAGGAAGTTATGCGCAAATGAAGTTTAATAGCGATGATCAAATCTCATCTGCTTCCCAAAGGTATTTGATTAACAGAATGCCGACAATCACACCGAAGGCTGCCCAATAACGTAAAAAACTAAGAACTGGATCAACGAAAAACACAGCTAAAGCACAAATAACGGTAAAAAGCGATATTGCGATGAACGGTAGTAGTTTAGCCATGCATGGAGTACTCTATTTGTATTTAACTGACATCTTAGCAATGCCTGCCTTTACATCCCGTGAATATTTAATATCTAATGAACCTTCGTGCATTTGCCCAGTTTAAAATGATGCTCTGCTAAACCAAATACACCACGGGCCTGATCTACATCGCCTTCTTCCTTCCAATAATCTGATGCCAACAAGAAGGCTCTATAGTTTACACAATGCTTAGATGCATCGCGTACAGCTTGCTTTTCATCTATATATTTTGGGATGTAGATTGCCAATACAATTACAACGGTGGCTCCAATCAACGCACATAGCGTGAATAAGATTGCTTTAAGTGAAGGGTTCCAGCTTATTTTTTTCAACTCATCCCCTCCACAGCTTCCAATGCCTGTAGCCGTTGCTCAATCTCTGTCAGCTCCAACGTTCGCCTGTAGCTATCGATAAGTCCCATGACACGTGTCGCTTCGATTGGGGTTAGCTCACCCTCACTAACAGCTGTTAACACGCTTCCTGCAGCTTCTGACGCATCCATAGCGTTATGCATCTTAGGCAAACTAAATGAAACAGGCTGATCCTTTGGAGCAGGAGCTATACGCTCCAAACAAAGCCTGAGAGCAACGATATCGCCATCTAACGCTTTGGTAACCGCAGTTTGTGTTAACGCTTCTGCTTGGCCCTGTAGAAGGCTTTCAATTGCAAGCGTGACCTTGCTTCGCGAACCCTTTGGTCTGCCAGCGTTGCCTGTAGCGAATTGGCCAGCCGTATTTCTACCGTTTTTCATGTGCGCGATTATAGCACAACCAAATTACTATCAGTAGACATAAAAAACGCAGAAAAGGAGAACTATTGCAAGATTAGGTTTAAATTACTTGAAAAGATTTTTAGAAAGTTTGATGCTGGATCTCATGAAATACATTGTTTGTTCGCTCTTGCTCATGTTGATAAGTTTCCAACCCGCAAACGCAGGTGATGCATATGTGGAAACACTTCTTAATATTTGCACTACTGCACAAAACACTGGGGATAAAGGCACAATCAAAAATATCGCAAACCAAGTTAAAAACGAACAGATACCCGACGATAAGTTGTTAGCAAGAAGTTACAATGAATGCTTAAAAGCTGCGTTCGGAAAAACAGATAAAGCGCAAGATATCTCTGTTTTATTGAACCGAATTTCCGATGCCAAAAATCAAATCATTGCCGATTGCGATAAGTTGCTCGTTGCAGCCCCTCAAGTTGCGATTGCGCACCCAACGTGTAAAGAAATCTTTATTAAATAAATCAATTGGAAAAAGACGACGCCATGAGGGG
>RFXU01000304.1 GCA_009921505.1 Flavobacteriaceae bacterium | reverse complement strand
TGAGTTGAAATAAAACGTCGATAGGGTTTGCTTGCTCGGTAATTAGTTTATCTGATGCAACAAAATAGTTTTCCAGCGCAGGTAATTTGTCTGTACTCTCAGATTGGAATTCGATTGCTCCCGCAAGTGCAACACTGGTGGTCGAGCAATAGCAAAAATAAGCTAAAAGAATTAACCAAATTTTTGTCATTGGACTAAGACCACATAGCTTGTTTCAATTGTAAATTAACAGGTGCATGCTCGAGAGCTTAGAGTCCAGAGCATTATGCACATAACCGAGGGAAATTGATGAATAACACTAATAATTAATATGGACCAGTCAGATGAGGCTGCTCACTTGGCAAGCGAGCCAATTGATCATGTCCAATAAATCTGCATTATCAAATTCCAGAAATTAGTTGGAGACTAGTGTTTATGCCTAAGATTAATTGGGATGAAAGCGTAGAGCTTGATAAGTTGGCAGAATTATCGATCAAAACCGGGGTCGCACTCCAGTCCGGCCAAGATCTTTTAATTACGGCTCCCATTGAAGCTGCCCCTTTAGTTCGGCGTTTAGCCCATCATGCTTACAAAGCAGGCGCAGGTGTCGTCACGCCGCTCTATACCGACCCAGAGGTCGTTCTGGCTCGCTATAAATATGCTCCAAAGGCGTCTTTTGAGAAGGCGACAGATTGGTTATTCGATGGAATGGCTGCCGCCTTTGACGCAAATACGGCCCGGCTTGCAGTGGTGGGAGACGATCCTATGCTTTTGGCTGAACAAGACCCCGAAAAGGTTGGACAAGCAAACAAAGCAGTATCCAAGGCATCATCGCCATTACGTGAAAGGATTACCCGTTTTGATATAAATTGGAATATTATCGCATGGCCTGGAACGCGTTGGGCAAAACGTATGTTTCCAGACTTGAGCGATGACAACGCACAAAAGGCTTTAGCAGATGCTATCTTTGCAGCATCACGAGTGGATACACCTGATCCAATTGCTGCCTGGGCAGACCATAACACACGACTGCGTGAGAGGACTGATTGGCTGAATTGCAAAAATTTTGCTGCACTACACTTCGTAGGTGAGGGAACTGATCTGACTGTGGGGCTGGCAGATGGTCATGAATGGATGGGCGGGGCGTCACAAGCACGGAATGGGGTGACTTGTAACCCTAATATTCCGTCTGAAGAGGTTTTTACAACTCCTCACGCTCTAAAGGTGAATGGTCATGTCAAATCAACAAAGCCACTCTCACATCAGGGAACACTGATAGAAAACATATCCGTGACGTTCAAAGACGGAGTTATTACAGCAGCGAGCGCATCCAAAGGTGAAGAAGTGTTCTTGAAGCTTTTGGATACCGATGAGGGAGCGCGACGCCTTGGCGAAGTTGCGCTTGTCCCTCACGGGTCACCAATTTCAAAAAGTAATCTATTGTTTTACAACACTCTCTTTGATGAGAATGCTGCTTGCCACATTGCACTTGGTCAATGTTATTCAAAATGTTTCAAGAATGGCGACACGCTGACTGCTAATGAAGTAGTTCAGCGAGGTGGTAACAGTAGTATGATCCATGTTGATTGGATGATCGGTTCCGGGTCCATGGATATAGATGGTTTGGATGCGCAAGGTAACATCACACCCGTATTCAGAAACGGAGAATGGGTTTAGTTGCAATCGAAATTTGGCGAGATTAGCCGCATTTTTTCCCAAAGCAAAAAATATTTATGAATGAATAATAAATAGAGTTCGGAGAACCATAAGTGAAAATAGCAGTGCTCGATGATTGGTCCAGCGTGGCATCAGGATACGCCGAGTGGGACAAGTTAAATGCTGAGATCGTATTCTTTAATGAAGCACTTGGCGACAAGGCATCAGAGGTTTTACAGGCGTTTGATGTCATCTGCCTCATGA
>RFXU01000303.1 GCA_009921505.1 Flavobacteriaceae bacterium | reverse complement strand
AAGAACATTTAGATATGTTAATGGTCTGCCATCACCTAGACAAATCTATTCCGGAAGATATCGCGTTCGCAGAGAGTCGGATAAGGCGCGAAACGATCGCAGCAGAAGACATCTTGCATGATATGGGCGCTTTCTCAATAATTGCATCAGATAGCCAAGCGATGGGGCGTGTCGGCGAAGTAATTCTTCGGACCTGGCAAACAGCAGACAAAATGAAACGGCAGCGAGGTCGCTTGAGCGAAGAAACAGGAGCAAACGACAACATTCGTGTAAGACGTTACATCGCAAAATACACTATCAATCCGGCAATTGCTCACGGGATTTCACATGAAATAGGCTCGATTGAAGTCGGCAAACGTGCCGACTTAGTCCTCTGGTCACCCGCCTTTTTTGGTGTAAAGCCAGAGATGGTTATCATGGGTGGGATGATTATTGCAGCACAAATGGGTGACCCTAATGCCTCAATCCCGACACCACAACCAGTCTATAGCCGTTTAATGTTTGGTGCGTTTGGGCGCGCTGTAGAAAACTGTGCGGTTACTTTTGTGTCAGCTGCAGCACAAAATGATGGCATCCGATCTCGACTTGGATTGGCAAAGCAAACAATAGCCGTACAAAACACACGCAATATCGGAAAAAGCGATCTTAAGCTTAACACAGCCTTACCAAAAATTGAGGTTCACCCAGAAACCTATGAGGTTCGAGCAAATGGGGAGCTTCTAACCTGCCAGCCTGTGGATGTTGTACCAATGGCACAAAGATATTTTATGTTCTAGGAGGCACAAATGCTAAAAGCCTATATTGTTCACCATAACTGCAAGCAAGATGAGTATAGCGATAGCATCTCACTCTCCTATTCCGACCGCTTCTTAAGACGTAAAACTCTGATGACTGACGGTGGAATGACCTTTGTACTAGAATTAGAACAAACCACCTCACTTGCAGACGGAGATCAAATCGAAATCGCCGATGGGAAACGGGTTAGGGTCAAAGCAAAGTCAGAAAGTCTGGCGAAAATCACAGGGACCAACTTATTAGAGCTGGCTTGGCATATAGGCAATAGGCATACACCCTGCCAAATTGCATCAGGCTACCTTTTAATCCAAACTGATCATGTAATTGAGCACATGATTAAACACCTAGGTGGGTCAGTTGAACATGTAATTGAACCCTTCACGCCTCTCGGAGGAGCCTACGGACATGGGCGCACAAATTCCCATGAACACGGAGCGAGTGCTCATGCCCACGCACATTGATCCTCAATTTCTAAAAATACAACAATGGATGTCACCTTCTTTTCCAATTGGATCATTTGCTTATTCTCACGGCCTAGAATGGGCTATTGAGACTAAACATATTTCTAATGCAAATAACTTAATGGACTGGCTAACAGATCTACTAGAGACTGGCTCTGCAAGGACTGATGCAATTTTGGTTAGCCTTGCATATCGAACCACTGACATTTACGAGCTAAATCAGATTGCCATAAGTTTATGCCCATCATCTGAGCGTGTTTCTGAAACAACTCTTCAGGGTGACGCATTTTGTAAAGTCTTAAATGATGTTTGGGGGGAGGATCTTTCAGATCTTGCACTACCAATAGCCATCGGACAGGCGGCGAAACTTCATCAAATTGATCAATTACTTATGGTTTCAAGCTATCTCCATGCGTTTTGCTCAAATCTCATATCGGCGGCAGTACGCCTCGTTCCACTAGGTCAAACTTCAGGTCAAAAAGTTTTGAGCGCTCTAACACCATTGATTTCAACTATTTCGAAAGAAGTTTTAAGCTACCAAAAGCATGACCTGTGGTCGAATTGCTTTCTTTCAGATGTAGCCTCGATGCGCCACGAAACACAAACCCCAAGGATCTTCAAAACATGAATATGCCAAAAAAGTCTGC
>RFXU01000302.1 GCA_009921505.1 Flavobacteriaceae bacterium | reverse complement strand
CAAATTGTTAAAAACGCTGGTGCACAAACTGCTGATAATACATCGCTTACATCTCCGTTGGCGGTTGGCACTGGTGTAAAGGTTGTAAGCACTCAAAAACTTTTTACACAGGGTGGTTTGACTGCGACGGACAATGCGCTTGATTTGGCAATTGATGGCAAGGGGTTCTTCCAAGCTCTTCTTCCTGACGGTCGTGTGGGCTACACACGCTCAGGAATTCTTTCACGCAATGCGGATGGCTTGTTGACTACGACCAGTGGCTATGTGGTCCAACCTCAAATTCAAATCCCAACTGACGCAACAAGTATAAATATTTCAAGTAGTGGCATTGTGAGTGTCACTTCTCCAGGAAACGATGTCGCTCAAGAGGTTGGTCAGTTATCCTTAGCTAACTTTAGCAATCCTAGAGGCCTTTCTCCAATTGGTGAAAACTTCTTTGTCGAGTCTGGTGAAAGTGGGGTGCCACAGGAGGGAGCGCCACTGGACGGTGGTTTTGGCAAAGTGCTCCAGGGCTATGTAGAAAGCTCTAATGTCAACGTTGTTCAGCAATTGGTAGATATGATCGAAACGCAAAGAGCTTACGAGGTAAGTTCAAAATCGATTACGGCCGTCGATGAGATGATGCAATTTATCTCAAGAAATCTATAGGTGACACATGTTTAGATTTTTGTTGTCAACATGCTTTGTATTGGCAGGTTGCGGATCCTACGTCGAAGACAGACGCTCTAGTCAATACGAGCCGCTCTACTTGGAGACTGAAGAAGTACAGACCTCAGAGCCGAGTTTTGGAAGTATTTATCAGAAGGACAAGGGCAGTTTATTCGCAATGGAAGGTCGCGCCAGTCGAGTTGGCGACATTCTAACAGTCGCCTTCACAGAGAGTTTTCAAGCAACGAAATCACAGAATGCGTCAACATCAAAGTCCAGTTCAAGTTCTGTTACATTGCCGACTGCTCAGCTAATGATGCCGCCAGTTGGTGAATTATTTGCGACAGGAGGGGATAATTCATTTTCAGGTTCTGGATCGACAGCACAATCGAATTCTTTGTCGGGATCTCTATCGGTTCACGTTGTTAGAGTTTTTGCAAATGGTAATCTGGAAATATTGGGGCAGAAAAAACTAGTGCTCAACAATGGCGATGAATATATTCGTGTCTCAGGTATTGTGAGACCACGAGATATTTCTGCATCAAACGTCGTTCAATCTGATAGAATTGCGAATGCTGAAATCAATTATATCGGTGCGGGTGATATTGCACGAACTGGTAAAAAAGGTTGGTATACCAAGCTGCTAGAAACTGTTTCTCCAATTTAGGTCTATGCAGATGATCATCTTTAAAAAAATAATCATAGTTTTTTTTATGCTGTGTGCCGCACCCCCTTTATTCGCAGATAGAATCAAGGATTTAACATCATTAGCCGGGGTGCGTTCCAATCAATTGGTTGGTTATGGTGTCGTAGTTGGTCTTGCCGGGACGGGGGATGGAAATACTGGCATAACTCTTCAATCTATGCAGTCGCTTATGGCGCGCTTTGGTGTGACATCCGATATTGGTGGTTTTAATGGCGACAATGCTGCAGCGGTAATGCTAACTGCGGATTTGCCCCCTTTTACAAAGCCGGGTCAAGCGATTGATGTGACGTTGTCGACGGTTGGCGGTGCGACATCTCTTAAAGGTGGAACTCTACTCATGTCACCTTTGCTTGGTGCAGATGGTGAAACATATGCAATAGCGCAAGGCAATGTTATTGTTGGAGGGCTTGGTGTTCAAGGGGCAGATAATTCCTCCTTAACCGTAAACATTCCGACAGTTGGTCGCATTCCAAGAGGCGCTTCAGTGGAACGCCTCGTCCCAACAGAATTTTTAGATACTGATTTTGTTATTTTGAATTTACATCGTGG
>RFXU01000301.1 GCA_009921505.1 Flavobacteriaceae bacterium | reverse complement strand
TATTAATGAAAACGACATTATGCTTGAATATGGATGCGGAGGAAGCACACTTTTTTTTCCAAAATATGTAAAAGAATATTACAGCATAGAGTCAGACCAACTTTGGGCAGATTCGGTTGAGAAAAATATTCCTCCTAATGCAAAAATTTACTGCATACCAACTGATAGACCCGACGATTCGGATCAAAAAAAAGTTAAAAAATGGAACCAACTGTATACAACTAAAACATATTTTGCATACAAAGAGTATATTGAGTTTGGATCGAAGATAGGAAAAAGTTTCTCAAAAATACTTATAGATGGCAGGGCTAGACCTCAATGCGCTCGATTTATGTATGACTACATCGATAGTGAAGCAATAATTTTTATGCATGATTGGCATCCTTGTAGAACTTGGTATAGATCAATACTGGAATATTATACCCTACTTGATACAATAGATCAAGGACAATGCCTAGCAGTACTTAAAAAGAAAATTTAGAATACATGAAAAAAATTATAGTAACAGGAGTAACTGGCCAAGACGGAAGTCATATGGTCGAATATCTATTAAAGAATACAGATCATAAAATATATGGAGCTGTTCGAAGATTGAGCGTTAAAAATCACGAAAACATTCTGCATCTGGAGAACGAACCGCGATTCGAATTGATAAACATGGATCTGAATGATGCGCACAGCATGCGCGATGTAGTGATTGATTTGCAACCCGATTACTTTATCAATTTTGCAGCGCAATCTTTTGTCGCAGGCAGCTGGGATTATCCAATACAAACATGGGACACCGACTCGAATGCCGTACTTCATATTCTTGAATCTATTCGCCGATTTGCACCCAGCTGCAGATTCTACAATGCCGGATCCAGCGAAGAATTTGGTGATGTAATATGCAGCCCTCAAGATGAAAAACATCCTCTCCGACCACAAAGTCCTTATGGTGCCGCGAAATGCGCCGCACGACATCTTGTGCGCGTTTACAGAGAATCTTACGATCTCTATGCGGTTCAAGGCTGGCTTTTTAATCATGAAGGAGTGCGCCGCGGATTAGATTTTGTGACTCGCAAGATTAGCCACAGCATTGCAAAAATTAAAATTGCACTAGATAGCAACAAAACAATTCCTATTCTCAAACTTGGAAACATTGAAGCACAGCGCGATTGGAGTGACGCAGAAGATTTTATGGAAGGTGTGTGGCTGATGCTCAATCAAGATGCTCCAAAGAACTATGTTTTGGCAAGTGGTGAAATGCATACGGTGCGCGAGTTCCTCGAAGAAACATTAAAGTGTGCCAACATTGAATTCAAAAGCGAAGGCTCAGAAGACAATGAAAAATATTATACGCTCGATGGTCAATTGATTTTCGAAGTTGATCCCAAGTTTTATCGACCCGCAGAAGTTCACGAATTGTGTGGTGATTGTAGTCTTGCAGAAAAAGAAATGGGGTGGACGCGCAAAACCGATTTCGCAGGGCTCGTCAAAAAAATGTACGAAAGTGATTACGCATTGTTGACTCGATGAAGCATCAAAAAATCTTTGTTGCGGGCCACAATGGAATGGTTGGTTCAGCGATATTGAATCATTTAAAATCCAACGGTTATACAAATCTTGTTGTTCGCACACGCAAAGAACTTGACCTAACATGCCAAGCTGATGTAAATCGTTTTTTTGGCAAAGAACGCCCAGATGCGGTAATCATTTGTGCAGCCAAAGTCGGCGGGATTCTCGCAAACAATACTCTTCGCGCAGATTTTATTTATGACAATCTACAAATTGCTAGTAATTTAATACATGCTTCTCACATCTACAATGTACAAAAGTTAATCAATCTAGGTAGTTCATGTATCTATCCAAAACATGCTGATATACCAATTGATGAAGAAAGTTTATTGACTGGTGTGCTAGAAAAAACAAATGAACCAT
>RFXU01000031.1 GCA_009921505.1 Flavobacteriaceae bacterium | reverse complement strand
AAATTTCTACGAAAGCCAAAGGCAAAATATCACAAGTGATTTTTGCATTTTAACCAAAATAGCATGGGATATTCCCCAGCAAGCCACAGAACGAATCACAGAATGATTCTTCAATCAATTTAATTTTAGGTTTTACATGAAATGGCTACCTTTGCCCCGAATTAAGAGGAAAGATTTGACTGATTGCAACCTCGCAAAAAAATGCTAAAGGCAGTAACCCGCCCGATTGCAACAGTATAGGTCCTCTTCAAATACATATATTATGGCCTATTTGTTTACCTCTGAAAGTGTTTCAGAAGGACATCCCGACAAGGTTGCAGATCAAATTAGCGACGCCCTTATCGATAATTTTTTAGCATTTGACCCAGATGCTAAGGTAGCTTGTGAAACCCTAGTCACGACTGGACAAGTGGTACTGGCTGGTGAGGTAAAATCGCAAGTTTATCTCGATGTTCAAAAAATTGCGCGCGATGTCATCAATAAGATTGGGTATACAAAAGGCGCTTATCAATTTGATGGGAATTCTTGTGGTGTGTTCTCTGCCATACACGAACAAAGTGAAGACATCAACAGAGGAGTAGATAAAGCCAATAAAGAAGAGCAAGGTGCTGGTGATCAGGGGATGATGTTTGGATACGCCAGTAAAGAGACTGCCAATTATATGCCCTTAGGTTTAGAAATCGCGCATAAAATTCTTTTTGAATTGGCCGAAATGCGCCGTGAGGGAACAGAAATTTCATACCTGCGTCCAGATTCAAAAAGCCAGGTGACCATAGAATACGATGATCAAAATAACCCAAAGCGTATCGACAGCATTGTGATTTCAACCCAGCACGATGATTTTGATGCCGATGAAGATAAAATGCTAGAGCGCATACAGTCGGACCTCAAAACCTTACTGATCCCTCGCGTTAAAGCCTCAATGACCCCTGAGGTACAAGAGCTTTTTAATGATCAAATCACCTACCACATCAACCCTACAGGGAAGTTTGTTATCGGTGGCCCACACGGAGATACTGGGCTAACAGGCCGAAAGATTATTGTAGACACCTATGGGGGTAAAGGAGCCCATGGAGGGGGCGCCTTCTCTGGAAAAGACCCAAGTAAAGTAGACCGTTCTGCAGCTTACGCCACACGACATATCGCCAAAAACATGGTTGCGGCAGGAGCCTGTGATGAAATTCTCGTTCAGGTGAGTTATGCAATTGGAGTCGCCCAACCCGTAGGGCTTTTTGTCAACTGCTATGGGACGAACCATACAGGTCTAAGTGATGGAGAACTCGCGCAGCAGCTCTTGAAAATGTTCGATATGCGCCCAGCCGCGATCGAAGCCCGATTAAAACTGCGCCAACCGATGTACTATGAAAGTGCCGCCTATGGCCATATGGGACGAGTTCCAGAGCGCGTGACTAAGATCTTTGAGCGTCCGGACGGCAGTCAGAAAAGCGTGGAAGTAGAGTTATTTACTTGGGAAAAATTGGATTATGTCGATCAAATTCGACACGTCTTTGGGCTTAAATAATCAAAGGCTTATTTTTCAAAATAACCGGCGTTAAAAATCAGTGTTTACCGGCGCTCTTCATTAATCGAATTTCAAATGCGGATATTGCCGCTCTAGATTTTCAATGCGCTTTTTTAATTGCATCACGAAATTGTGATGTTCCGTTGAATCAGAATGTATAGGCCTGTGTGCCAGTCCTTGTTGTATGCTTTTAATTTGTCTCAAAAGCGCCTCAAGTTCGGGATTAATCCAATGGTCTTTAAAAAATTCCCACACCACTTCTTCCCCTTGATCATTCGGATGGATTAAATCGCTTTTGTAAAAACGATAATCTCTGAGTTGATCCATCATCAACTCATAAGCCGGAAAATATTTCGGAACTATTGGTGTGTTATTCCCCTGATTAAGTGCTCCATGAAGACCTGCGATCAGATGGGCCTTACCAAGGCTATTTTGTACCATGCCATCTTTGGTATGACGCACCGGGGAAACTGAAAAAATGAGTTGAGCCTCAGCGTTATACTTAGCCATAAGTTCAATAATCTGGGCCACCCCTTGCTGAATTTCAGCAACAGACAGTAATTTCTTATTAAAAAAAGACCCGGGGAGCTTATGACAATTGCCCACAATTACCTCATTGTCGCTTTTTTGATAAGCCCAAGCCGTTCCGAGGGTAATCAGCACATGGGTCGCCTTGGTCAAACCATCCCGTAAGATTTTTAAGTCTGAATTAGCCTGGATTAAAAGGGACTTTGAGTCCTGGCTTGAATATTGACCATGCAGGGCCAAAATATGATACCGTCCTTCATGTTTAAAGAGGTCGTTTTCTTTAAACTCATCGAGCAGTAATGCGCGCCTGACCAAATCCTGAAGGGCCAAGGGGTGAAATAAAACCCCCAAAGGATTCAGCACTACGGGCCACTTATAATACGTCAATCGCTGACCGATTACCTGAGCAAAACAAGACCCTAATGCCGTTATTCTCGAATCGGTATTGAGAAGTACCCCAGAAGGTGCTGGCTCGATCTGGGTGAAAAAATTCATTTATGCGATCATTTTTCGCGCCGCACTGAGCGCTGCTTCTAAACCTTCAGGCTTTTTACCGCCCGCGGTAGCAAAAAACGGCTGACCTCCGCCCCCGCCTTGGATGAGCTTCCCGAGTTCACGCACCACCTGACCCGCGTTAAGTGATTTACTCTTAACAAGCCCTTCGGAGATATAGCACGTCAAAAGGGCCTTACCCTCATGGCTGCTGCCAAAAATCAAAAACAAATCATCTACATTCTGACCCAAATTAAAGGCCAAATCTTTTTGTGCTGCAGCGTCCAAATCAACCATTGCCGCAATAAATCGCACCCCGTTTATCTGTTCTGCTTTTTCTTTAAGCCGCGTACCTAGACTGTTGGCTTTTTCGCGAATGAGTTGTTGATTTTGTTTGTTGAGTGCCGATAAATCGTGTTGCAACTTTTCAATCGCCGCAATTGGATCCTGGGCCTGATGCAATAATCGCTGTACCTGCTTAAAGGCTGCGGCACGCTCCTCAAAAAACGCTTTTGCGGCATGACCCGTTATGGCCTCAATTCGTCGGATACCACTGGCTACTGCAGACTCTCCAGTAATTATAAAATGCCATACATCGGTGGTGTTGGCCACATGGGTACCGCCACAAAGTTCGAGTGATTTCCCGAACTTTATCATGCGTACCTTATCTTCATATTTTTCACCAAAAAGGGCCATAGCCCCCATTTCAATAGCTTGATCATAGGGCATTTGACGAAATTCTTCTAAGGGGAGTCCATCTCGAATTCGGGCGTTGACATAATCTTCCACTTGCTGTAATTCCTCATCGCTGAGTTTTGCAAAATGGCTGAAGTCAAAACGCAAATAACCGCTGTGGACCATAGACCCTTTTTGAGCCACATGGGTCCCTAATACATGGCGTAAGGCTTCATGCAATAAGTGGGTTGCGGTATGATTCGAGGCGGCGCGCAAGCGTTGTTTTTGATCTACCACCGCCGTGTGCATCTCTTCAGGATGTCGCGGTAAGTTTTTGGTGATATGTACGATTAAATTATTTTCTTTTTTAGTGTCAATAATGTAAACGACTTCGCCATTTTCTGCTTCTAAATAGCCCTTATCTCCTACTTGTCCCCCACTTTCTGGGTAGAACGGCGTCTTATCAAAAACCAATTGGTAACGCACTCCGTCTTTCTTGTTTTCTACTTTTCGATAGCGCGTCAATTGAACCTTTTGGCTTAAGTGATCGTATCCTAGAAATTCTTGCGCATCACTCTCGTGCAAGACATGCCAATCTCCTGTTTCAATTTTAGTCGCTGCCCGTGAACGAGTTTTTTGCTTTTGGAGCTCTTGGTCAAAACCAGCTTGATCCAAACTGTATCCCCGCTCGCGAAGAATGAGGGCCGTCAAATCAATGGGAAAACCATAAGTATCATAAAGTTCAAAGGCCTTGGCTCCAGAAAAAACTTGGCTCGGACTCGTTTGGATAAGTTGATCCAATAACTCAAGTCCTTGTTCTAAGGTGCGTAAAAATGAAGCCTCTTCTTCCTTAATTACATTGTGAATTAAATTTTGTTCGCGCACGAGTTCCGGGAAAGAACTCCCCATCATTTTGGTGAGTGTAGCAACGAGTTTATAAATAAATGGCGCATCCGTGCCTAAAAACGTATATCCATAGCGTATTGCTCTTCTTAAAATTCGTCGGATCACATAACCCGCACCTGAGTTACTCGGCAGCTGACCATCGGCGATAGAGAAGGCTACCGCACGTACGTGGTCCGCAATAACACGTATAGCAATATCAGTTTTTTCGTCCTTACCGTAACGTTTGTCCGTAATGGACTCAATGGTTTCAATCAGTGGGGTAAAAACGTCGGTATCGTAATTACTGGTTTTTTGCTGTAAGACCATGCAAAGACGTTCAAAGCCCATCCCCGTATCCACGTGTTGGGCAGGCAATTTCTCCAAAGAACCATCGGCCTTACGGTTGAATTGCATGAACACCAAATTCCAAATTTCAACAACCAGCGGGTGGTCTTTATTAACGAGTGCGGCTCCAGGACTTGCATCGCGTTCCTTTTTTGGGCGCAGATCAACGTGAATCTCACTACAGGGTCCACAAGGACCTTGATCCCCCATCTCCCAAAAGTTATCTTTTTTATTGCCGTCAATGATATGCGCCTCATCTACAAGTCCGCGCCAAATATCATAGGCCTCTGTGTCCTTTTCAAGGCCCTCACTGTCATCCCCTTCAAAAATCGTTACATATAAAGTGGCCTTGTCAATATTGTAAACTTTGGTAAGCAATTCCCAAGCCCATTCGATCGCTTCTTTCTTGAAGTAATCGCCAAAGCTCCAATTCCCGAGCATTTCAAACATGGTGTGGTGATAGGTATCCATCCCCACCTCCTCCAGGTCGTTGTGTTTTCCGCTCACGCGAAGACACTTTTGGGTATCTGTGATTCTAGAGTGATCCGCCGCTTTGTTGCCTAAGAAATACTCTTTAAACTGGTTCATACCCGCGTTAGTAAACATCAAGGTTGGATCGCCTTGAATCACCATGGGAGCAGAGGGCACTACGGCATGTCCTTTGTCCTTGAAATAATCTAAAAATTTTTGTCGGATTACTGCAGATGTCATATTTCTGTGTTCTGGTCGTCAGGATGCTAAGTCTGGCAAACAATTTTTATCTTTGCCTTGCGTTAAACTCAGGAATCACTTGAATTTATCGCAAAAATAGAACTTTTTAAATTATGTCTAAGGTAAAATATTACTACGACCCACAAACGCTTTCCTACCGCAAAATCAAACCAAAACGCGGCCGGAAAATTGGTATGTTTTTCCTGACCCTGATCGGTATTTTTCTCAGTGGATTCCTATTGCTTTTGGCCTATATTAATATTCCAAGTCTGGAAACCCCAAAAGAACGAGAACTGCGTCGTGAAATCGCACAGCTTGAATTGCAATACGATATCTTAAACAGAAAAATGGACGAGGCCGAAGTGGTCCTCGACCAGCTCGCTCAGAGAGACAACACCCTGTATCGCACATATTTTGAGAGCAACCCTATTCCCGATGAGCAGCGCAAAGCAGGGTTTGGTGGGGTAAATCGTTATAGAAATTTAGAAGGTTTTGACCATACCGAATTACTGCGTTCAACCAGTGAACGTCTGGATGTTTTGACCAAACAAATTGTGGTTCAGTCGCGTTCCTTGGATGAAATTGCGCGCATGGCTGCCACCAAAGAAAAGCTGCTCGAAGCTATTCCCGCGATTCAGCCTGTTAATAATGAAGATTTAACACGTATGGCCTCAGGGTTTGGCTATCGCCGGGACCCTTTTACTAAGGCCCGTAAATTTCATTACGGCATGGATTTTACAGCGCCCCGCGGGACGCCAATTTACGCTACGGGTGACGGTGTGGTTAAGCGGGCCGACAATCGATCTACTGGTTTTGGAAACCACATTCGCATTGATCACGGTTTTGGCTATGTGAGTATTTACGCCCACTTATTTAAATACAATGTTCGTCGAGGACAACGCGTTAAACGCGGTGATTTAATCGGATTTGTCGGAAGTACTGGGCGCAGCGAAGCACCCCATTTACATTATGAAATCCACAAAGATGGACGTCGTATAAACCCGATCAACTTTTACTACGGTAACTTAACTCCTGAAGAATACGCCAAAATGCTTGCCTTGTCGCAACAAGAAAACCAATCTCTAGATTAATGCACGTTAATCTTCCAGATAAGCGCTATTATAGCATAGGCGAATTGGCCAAAGCTTTTGAAGTAAACCCTTCATTAATTCGCTTTTGGGAAAAAGAATTTGATATTCTTCAACCCAAAAAAAATGCCAAGGGCAACAGAAAATTCACTCCGGAAGACGTCAAAAATCTGTCTCAGATTTATCATTTAGTGAAGGAACGCGGGTTTACCTTAGAAGGGGCTAAAATTCATCTCAAAACGCAAAAAGGGCGATCCGAAGACTTTGATTTGATTCAAAAACTAGAATCGATCAAAGCCCAACTTCTGCGCATAAAGGATCAACTGTAAACGATCTACGCCCTGAAATTATTTCTTTCGCAGATATACGGTAATGGGCACACCGTTAAAGTCAAAATGCTCTCTTAACTTGTTTTCGAGAAAACGCTTATAAGGCTCTTTTACGTATTGAGGTAGATTGGCAAAAAAAGCAAAGCTCGGATACGGTGTAGGCAATTGAGTGCAAAACTTAATTTTGACATATTTCCCTTTTACCGCTGGGGGTGGCGTGGCCTGAATTATCGGCAACATCACATCATTCAATTGACTGGTTTTAACCTTTTTGCTGCGGTTTTCATAGACGTTAACCGCTGTTTCGATGGCCTTAAAAATACGCTGTTTGGATAAGGCGCTCATAAAGACTATGGGCACATCGACAAAGGGCTCACATTGTTTTTTGATGTATTGCTCCATTTCTTTTGTCGTCTTATTGTCTTTCTCCACAAGGTCCCATTTGTTGGCCAAAATCACGATCCCCTTATTGTTGCGCTGAGCCAGCCAAAATATATTTTGAACTTGACCGTCAAAGCCTCGAGTGGCATCAAAAACTACGAGTACGACATCACAATGCTCAATGGCACGCACACTACGCATGACACTATAAAATTCGAGATCTTCCTTGACCTTACTTTTCTTGCGTATTCCGGCAGTATCTACCAAATTAAAATCAAAACCAAAGCGATTGTATTGGGTATCAATACTGTCTCGTGTGGTGCCCGCAATGTCTGTCACCACAAATCGATCTTTACCGATTAAGGCATTAATAAATGAAGATTTTCCGGCATTAGGACGACCTACCACGGCAAAGCGCGGCAATTCTGACTCTTGGCTTTCACCCTGTTCAGGCAGGGCTGCTGCAACAGCGTCAAGCAAATCCCCTGTGCCGCTACCGTTTATACTTGAAATCGTAAAGTATTGATCCACCCCTAAAGCGTAAAATTCTACGGCATCTTGTTCTCTGTTGGCACTGTCCACCTTATTTACAGCTAAAAAGTAAGGCTTTTTGCTGCGTCGCAGTAGCTGTGCCACTTCCTGATCCATTCCCGTTACGCCATGACTGACATCGACCATAAAAATGATGACATCGGCCTCATCAATGGCGAGCTCCACCTGTTTGTCGATTTCAGCTTCAAAAACATCATCGCTCCCGACGACATATCCTCCAGTATCGATTAACGAAAAACTCTTTCCGTTCCAATCACTTTTTCCATAATGGCGATCACGAGTAACTCCGCTGACCGCATCGACAATAGCCTCGCGTCTTTGGATTAAACGATTAAAAAAGGTGGATTTGCCCACATTGGGACGTCCGACAATAGCAACAATACTCATAATAATAAATTCGAGGCAAAGTTAGTGGATAAATGCGGATAAGTTTAATTAGTCACGCCCTATTATTGGGCGTCATAACCAAATCGACGAAGTTGCTTGGGATCATTACGCCAATTTTTATTGACTTTGACCACTAATTTGATATAAATCTGTTTACCAAAGAAGCGTTCGAGATCCTTTCTGGCCTCTATGCCAACCCATTTAAGCGGATGACCTTTGTGTCCAATAATAATACCCTTTTGAGTTTCGCGCTCCACCATAATTATAGAGCGAATGCGAATAATATCTTCATCTTCAAAGAATTCCTCAGTGTCTATTTCGACCGAATATGGGATCTCTTTTTTGTATTGAAGTAAAATTTTCTCACGGATAATTTCATTGACAAAAAACCGCTCTGGCTTATCGGTGAGTTGATCTTTAGGATAAAATTCAGGCGACTCTGGGAGCAGGGCGATTATTCGATCGAAAACCTCAGTAATTCCGAAATTTTCCGTGGCTGAAATACCAAAAACCTCAGCATTAGGAACCTTTTGCTGCCAATAGGTAAACGCCTCTTCTAGTTTATCTTCATTGCCCAAATCAATTTTATTGAGCAAAAGTAGCACAGGAATTTTTGCATTATTTATCCGCTCAAAAAAAGCTTCATCCTTGAGGTCCTTTTCCCCGAGCTCTACCATATAAATCAGTACATCGGCATCATCAAAGGCGGACTTCACAAACTCCATCATATGGGACTGCAATGCGTAAGCAGGCTTTATAATTCCCGGAGTATCACTAAATACGGCCTGAAAATCGGCGCCATTCACTATACCCAAAATTCGATGTCGGGTCGTTTGCGCTTTACTGGTGATAATTGATAAGCGCTCTCCAACGAAAGCGTTCATCAAAGTACTCTTACCCACATTTGGGTTGCCTATGATATTTACAAATCCAGCACGGTGGGCCATATAGAAAATTTTGACAAAGTTACGTCAAGTTTCCTTAGCGCTTGTATTTGGCCTGCATCAAAACGCGTTTTGGCTTGCGCTCTACGGTATAGAGTCCCCAATGCTTTTCCGGCTCTGCAGGATCATCAGAACCCTTCCATGGCTCATCAAAAGCCTCAAACCAAAAGACAAGGACCTGAGATTCATGAGCCCATCGATTTAACGCCTGATAATAAGTTTTTTGCGCCATGGGGTGTGCAAAATGAACGGGGATTCCTTTGCCGTTGGCCTGTGTAGGCCATCCCGCTTCAGTAATGATTACAGGGATATTAGGGTATTTATCGCTTATTTTTTTGTAGTCACTTTGGGTCACCGACAAAGCGTTGTCAATCTCTTGATATTCCCAAACGGGATAAGTGTGTATGGCAATAAAATCCACACATTCAACCAGTGGCTGCATAACATCAAGCCATGGTACATAATTATCGCAGACGGTAACCGGCTGGATGCATTGCGCTTTAACAGCCGATATATACGTCATGATTTTTTCAACAGACACCAAGTGATCGGTCCATGAAACACAGGCCTCATTGCCCACGGCAAGAGCAAAGATTCGCTTGGGATATTGTCCAGCGATCTGAATTAAATCATCTACTTGCCGTTGGTTTTTGAGCGCATTGGCTTTTAGAATTTCAAAAGGATATACCCCTGCATCCCATCCGCAATTGGGGTTATTGACCTCGGCCTCTAGATAGGCCCCGATCATTACTTTTAAGGGTAGATCTTCTCGTTCCAGAATTTCAAGAACCATTCTGGTGTGGTCATCTACGCTGTAAAGACGGATATAAGAAAAGTGCTGGGCCACCAAGAGCAAGTCCTCCTTGACTTCTTGATACGTAGGAATGGGGCCACCCGGAAATTGATTTTCTCGATATCCGGAATAACACACTCCTGGCCCAGCATGGATAGAAAAAAATTGGTCGTAATGCAAGGCAGTTATTCTTTGGCTTTCGATAAGATACGAATTAAAACTTCAATTGCTCGTGTTGATCCCAAAGCCCCCAAAAAGCCCCTACAGTTCCTTCGGCGTCAACTTTCCATGACTCATCAAAGGCGGCAAAATAGAACATCTCTATCCCCTCTGTTTGCGACCAGGTCTGAGCATTTATAAAATACTTTAATGCATTTTCATAACCAGGCACTGCAGCACCTAATGACTCACCTTCACTCGGCCAGCCTGTTTCTGTAATGATGACTTTTTTCCCAGGGGCAGCGGCTTGGGCCTGATAATACATTTGCTTCATATAAAGCAGCGAATAATCAATGCCGCAACCTTCCCAATACGGATAACAATTGGCTAAAATCACGTCGCAAACTTCGGTAATTTTTGGACGATTTGTAAACTCATAATACGCATCGACATAACCCACAGGAATCTCCGGTAAGGCTTTTTTTACGCGATTTATATAGTCTATGAGCTCTTCTTCTTCTAGTTCTTTGCGGTACATAACCTCATTGCCCACGGCGGCCACATCGACATATCCTTGATTAGCCAAGGACACCAAAGCGGCAATTTCCTCTTCATTTTTTTCTAAATCATCACCAAGCCAGGCTCCTACCAAAGTTTTGAAGCCATACTCACGAGCCAGCACAGGAATCTGCTCATTCCCTTCAGTGCACGAAAACACCCGAATCCATTTAGTATAAGGTTGCAATAGAGCAAGTTTTCTGCGAATTTGTGCTTCGGAAATTGGGTCTCCGGGCTTTTGTGCTCCTTCATAAGGGCTAAAACAAATTCCGTGCATTTTTTCATTGAGCAAAACACGGCTTTGCTCCTTTAATCCTTCACGATCTAAAGCTTCGACTTGAACGCCGGCCAAAGACATCATCTTTTCTTTTCTGTACGACATGAATTACTAATTAAGGTTTCTTTTTTTTTATGATTTTTTTCTAGCTTCTAATTTGGCTTTAATTTCTTGGGCTTTTTCTTCAGTGATATCATAACTCTTCATCATTAAAATAGCCCCGATAACCCCAGCAATAGGCAATAATGTATAGAACATACGCATTCCAGTAACGGCGGACTCAGTTACATTTTCGGCATCAAAGCCTACGACAGACAGTATGAACCCCCCTAAAAGGGCAGCAATACCAAAGCCTAATTTAACCATCCACCAATAAACTGCGCCCAAAACTCCTTCGCGACGTTTACCGGTTTGAAGTTCGTCTAAATCACAGACATCTGCAGTCATACTCATCATTATGGTAAACAAGCTCCCAATACCAAATGAATGAAATGGCAAGGCGAATAAAAATAAATATGGCTTTCCGGGAACAAACAAAAACCAGAATAAAACATAACCGATTATTGAAATAAGTTGAGACACGATAAAAGCCTTCTTTTTACCCATGACTTTTGACATCCACGTAATAACGGGAATAACCAAAAAGGTCGTAACAAGCGCACCCACCGATCCATGCATAGCAGGCCAATTACCGGCACTTGCGGGATCACTGTTAAATAAATAATGGACTATAATTAAAAAGGTATACGCCGCAATTACATTAAATGAATTAAAGATCAAAAAGGTGGCTCCAGCAATTTGACGAAATTGTTTGATTTTAAACGCCTCAAAAGCGGAAGTAAAAATCCCTTTAATACTTCTCAACACGTAGGGTGCACTGATTGGTAAAAAGTCATCTCGGTCTAAAGTTGATTTTCCTTTCAGAAAAATGGCAGGAATTAAAGCGAAAATAGTACAAGGTATGGCCACCCATATCGATAAATCACGTACCCCTTGGTCCGCCCCTTCTGGGAACCAAGACGGGTCGTAAAGAATGACCCAAAACCACGGAGCAATCACCCAGGCCCATTGCCCAATAAATTGTGCCACTGCCATGATTTCGGTGCGCTCGTGAAAATCTTCACTAATCTCATAACCCATAGCCACGTAAGGCACACTAAATATGGTAAGCCCTAAATAAAATACTAAGGACCAACTCAAAAAGTAAATGAAATTATAAACAACGCCGTCGTCTTTATACAATTGCCACATGGCGACATAGGCAAGGCCCATAATTAAGGCTCCAATAAGCACATATTGCCGTCTTCGGCCCCATTTGGATTTAGTATTGTCTGAGATAAAACCCATGATGGGATCGGTAATGGCATCAAAAATTCGAGGAACAAATTGTATGATTCCCCAGAGTATGGCCGCAAAGCCCAAGTCTTGCACAAGTACAATGATAAACACCCCCAAAGCTGCGGGAAACATTTGATTGGCGAGCATACCAAAACCAAAAGCAATCTTTTGGCCCATTGAGACACCCTTTTTCGGCATTGATTTCACATCTGTCATAGTCGTTAGTCTTTTGTTAGTTGTTTATTAAAATGGTCTGTATCGCTTGAGGCTTGAGCACCACGCGATAGAGTTGGTCGATTCCTTTGATATTAATTCTTTTGATTTCACTAGTCGGGTTAAAAACCACCACTACATAATGATTTTCACTGCCTTTAACAGCCGTGATCATGATGTCCTTATCCGTGCATTGGTGTTCAATTACAACAAATCCTGGTCGAATAAATTTGCTGAAATGACACATGATGTAATACAATGGGGTAAAATAAATCGCATCTTGATCGGGGTCTACGAGCACCGGGGCAACACACCAGTTTTCAAACCAGTTGGGACCGCCTTGTCGGTCTAAAACCATGTTCCAATCAATCCATCCATCAACCCAATGATTGAGACACCCAATGATATCGCGCGCATAGCGGTGTGCTGGAGCATATTTGGGGTGCAAATATTTTTTTTCTGGCTCGCGCCAAGTATAACCCCAATCCGTGGCTTCTTCTCGCCAATACCAATCGTCTTCACCCCAAACCGGAGTTTGAGCGTCACAGCAAGCCTCAGTTTGTATTAAAAATTTATCTGGAGCCGCCTCATGGGCGCGCTCCAAGGCCTGCGGGAAGTAATCCACGGTACTTTCATACCAGTGCACTGCCGTTCCGTGAAAATAGCGCGCATTTTCCTCATTTTGATACATCACCGAAACCCAATGATCTAAACCTTCTCTGTTTTGATCATAACCCAAAATATTTAAGTGTGGGAGCCCCGATTCAGCTAGGACAGGCCCTAAGTGATCACGAACAAATTCGGTCATTTGTTCAGGGGTAAAATGCATACTCTCCCAATTTCCGCCATTTCCATGAGGTTCATTCTCCACTGTAAATCCCCAAAGCGGTATGCCTTCTTGAGCATATGCCCGGGTATATTTGACAAAAAACTGGGCCCAAACAGGATAATACTCCGGCAATAAATTCCCTCCAACCCAAGAATTATTGTCTTTCATCCAAGGAGGAGCTGTCCATGGAGAGGCGATTATTTTAAATCCTTCATCAGAAACTTTTAATGCGGCCTTAATCATGGGAATCAGATAATCACGATCGTGCTCAATGTTAAAATGAGTCAAGTTTTTATCCCCAGCCACAGGAGCATAACTGTATTGTCTACGCGCAAAGTCGCACGAATTCATGTGGGTTCGCGTCAAAGAATAATGCGCGCCATCAGCCCCGAAATAAGCGTGTATAATTTTTTGGCGTTGGGATGGACTCAATTGATGAACTAAATACGATGTAGCATCAGTAAAAGAGCCCCCAAAACCGGTGATTTTTTGACGATGACGATCCGGAAATAAATCAACTTGGACATCGCAATCTTGATCACTCTGAATCCACTGGACCAATTGATTGTGGTCTATTTGGGTCAAATTCCCTCCTGATCGCGAGGTTTCGTATACCTCAATTTTAATTCCGGTTTTTAACATCTGCTCAGCCATCACACTTATCAATTTGCCCTGAATTATTTTTATCTTTTAAACGATTTGAATTGAGATTGAACAATTCTATAGGCCTGCTTTGTATTGCGATTTATATCCACAAGACCCCAATATTCTTCATTAGCAGTTCCATCATAAGGCACGCCGCTACTCCCTGGAGCCCAGCCTCCAACATCTTGACGATCGGGATGCCCCGCCTTCCACCACCCATCGGTAAACGAAAAAATCGCGACCCCCGCAGCTTCAGTCTCGGGTATTAAAATCTCAGTTAGCATCTTCTCTAACGCATCGGCTTGAGCCTTTTGATTTACTCCCGCCTGATAACCCAATTTTGGCGCAGTCATATAACTGTCAGCGCCCAGCTCAGAAAAATAAACGGCCTTATCACTAATATGCTTAAAATCTTGAATGGCCTTATGCGACTCATCCCACCGATATACATTAAGCCCCCACAGGTCTAATTCAGCCAATTGATCGAGCACCTGCTCTGTGGGCACCTCACCATGAGCCGAAGCCACAGGGTGGTTCGGATCTTTCTCATGTATGGTCTTAATTGCCTCTGCCAGTGTCGTGTACCAAAGGTCCATGGTGCCACCAAACCACTCGGGATGATAGTTATATTCATTTCCGAGTTCCCAAAATAAAATTGCCGGATGATCTTTAAATCGGGTCACATACTCCAGGTAAGAGCCCGAGCGCAAATCATAACGCCCCTGCTGATTATAGCCAAAACTGATAATCACACTGATTCCCGCTTGATGAATTTGATCGAGCACCTCTTCCGAGTCTATGGGTTCATAAACCCTGATGGTATTAATACCCGCCTCATTCATGAGTTTTAGATCCTCTGACAAGCGCTCAAAACTTCTATTAGTTTGTCCTACCGCCACGGGATGATAACAAACCCCCTTAATGAAAAAAGGGCCCTGTGTAGTTTTCAATATTCCTTGCTCAACCCAGACCGACTTTGATTGCGATTGGGCCCGATGCTGACAACCAAAAAACGCCATAACCGCGGCAAATAATAGAATAATATGTGTTCTTTTTTCTACCATCAAATCCTTTTGTTACTGCACAGAATGGGGTTGCTTTTCGATTCCCAGAACAAATACGTCTTCACTTAACAATTCCTTATTTCCATCATAGGTCTTTTTAATTGTTTGCCCATCACGGATTAATCCTTCAAAAACACCCTCATCAACCAAAGACCACAAGGCATATTTAGCCTGGCCATCTGCGGTAAACAGACCGAAATGATTCTCTGAATCTGACGGATTTGCTGCACTTTTCCATGGCTCATCAAAGGCTTCAAAAAAGAAACAACTTATGTTTGCTTTTTGAGTCCAATCCCTCATTGAGTGGTAATAAAGTGCCTGCTTGTACTGGTCTGCCGCTCGTGAGCCCTCAGGTCCGTAGAGCCCGTCGGAGCTACTGGCCCAACCTGTTTCACCAATATGCATCGGCTTTTCTACCCCAAGAGCCTTGAGGTAATGTGCCACTTGCTGAAATTGTTTTTGGCTGTACGCCAATGCATGGCCCATGAGCATTTCATTTGGCGTCTTTACGGCACTTAAATCTTGCTGCCAAAAATCAGGATTATAATGGGTATCATGAAAGGGATAGGTATGCACCGAAAGATAGTCCACCGCCTTAATTAAGTCATTGAGATCAGCGTTGTGATATTCAGGACCTCCACCGCCCCAAGACGCAAAATTATCTGAACTTGTGATCCATAATTCTTGAGGCAAATCGCCTCTTTTCTTTAAGTCTTGTAGGTAATTTACCCATCCTAAAATAACTTTAGGCCCGACAAAATAAGAGGCCGCCCAATGGACCATAGCCTCATTCCCCACCGCGATTACTTTAATAATGTGCGGATATTTTTGGGTTAGCGCCACAGCTCTTTCAATCTCTGCTTTATTGGCCTTATAATTTTCTTGAGAATGATCAGGTGCATCGGTCCAAGCCCCGAGACAATCAATCCATGCCCCCAGCATGACATACATTTCAAAATCGGGCTGTGCCTTTTGAAGTTCATCAATGGCCTTAACCAAATTTGAGGCATGGGGAAATTGCATATTATAGGTGCGCAAAAACCGAATACCCATAGCATGCATGATTAACAAATCCTCTTTAAGTTGGGCTATAGTCGGTTGATCTTGACGATCTAACCCACGATAACCACCGTATGAAATTGCAGGATAATCTGGGTTACCCAAAAGTTCTGAAGCACTTTTATTGTGCATAATTTTATCTTGTTTTTGAATCAATTCACAGGAAATTAAGTTCAATCCTAAAGC
>RFXU01000004.1 GCA_009921505.1 Flavobacteriaceae bacterium | reverse complement strand
TATGATGGGGATCATGTCTACCATTTATATGTTGTGCGGACCGAGAATCGTACCAAATTAGAAAGCCATTTAAAGCAACTTGGTATCGGGACCTTGATCCATTATCCTGTGCCACCGCATAAACAAGAAGGCTTATCCGAACTGGGTATAGAGCGACATCCAATATCTGAACAGCTGCACGATACGGTCTTGAGTATTCCCATGAGTCCCGTTCTAACAAATGAACAAGTGGATCAAGTAATTGCAGGCCTAAATTCTTTTACGCCTTGAAAATCATCGACTTCATAAAGGGCAATACCCTCCTTAAAATGACATCGCTTAATGCGCCAGTGATTTTGGCGCGTCAATTTATTTCACTGTTCATTCGTCGGGTTATTGCTGAAAATTTTGGGGAGTCTGGTATTTTCTTGCAAGGACAGTTGCGGAGTTTAATTCAGTTATTGACCTCGTTTACCTCTTTGGGGATTTTTAACGGAATTGTGAAATACATTTCTGAGTTTAAAGAGGATGAAAAGCAATTGGCGGCCCTTTTTTCTACGACATTTGTTTTTACGGTCCTGGGAAGCGTCATCAGTTCGGTGGTTTTGCTTTTGTGGCACGATTCGCTGAGCACTTATTTGTTCGGCAGCGATCGATATGCTTATCTCATTCAACTCATCGCACTTTTAGTTCCCACGATAAGTCTTCAAAGGGTTTTTAATGGAGTGATCAACGGACTCTCGCAGTATAAGAAATTTGCCAAAATAGATTTGTTGAGTTATTTACTTAGCTCGGCTCTTATTATTGGCTTTTTGTACGCCGATAATTTTGACGGTGTTTTAATTGCTATAGCGATTACACCCGCCATTCAATTAGGGACTTTATTGTGGGTTTTTACCAAAGTATTGACTCAGTACCTCAAGTTCAAAGACCTCTATTTTAAAGCCCCTTTGGCCAAGTATTTTCTCGCATTTTCGTTAATGTCATTTTTCTCAACGGTTATTTTGAGCACCGTTGAGATTGAAATTCGAAATATGATTTTAAGGCGGATTTCTGAAAGTGATGCAGGGATCTGGTCCGCAATGCTGGATTTGTCTAAGAATTATATGGCGTTTTCGACCATCTTGTTTACCATGTACGTGATCCCGAAGTTTGCCCTTGTGGTCGGCCGGCGTTCTTTTGTGCGAGAAATGGGCCATGTGTACAAAACGATACTGCCCATTTTTGGCTTAGGAATGATCGGGGTTTATTTATTTAGAGACTTTATTATCGCGCTGATTTTTCCGGGGTTTGATGCCATGTCTTCCTTGTTTCAATGGCAATTGTTAGGGGATTTTGTTCGTCTGATTTCTATGGTCGTTTCCTATTATTTTATTGCCAAAAAATTAGTGTACCACTTTGTGTTTACAGAAATCTTATCGGTAGGTTTATTCTACTTATTTGCCCATTATTTTATTGATATATATGGAGTTGAGGGGGTGGTTATCGGTCATCTCATTCGGTATTTTGTGTATTTGGTCGTGGTCTTTGTTTTAGTTTGGCAATACGTGCGTAAGCAAGAACAACATAACTCAGAACGCGTTTAGCCTTAATTCAATGGATTCAAAAAAGTCTTATCAAAGTATGCTCAAGGCCACGACCCTTTTTGGTGGGGTTCAGGTGGCCAATATTTTGATGGCACTTTTGCGCTCTAAGTTCATCGCTTTATTCATAGGGCCCGCGGGGATGGGTATCGCGAGTTTACTTATGGCCACACTCAATGTGGTCTTAGCCATTACAAACTTGGGTTTGGATCGAAGTGGGGTAAAAGAAATTGCGGCCCACGAGAGTCTTGGGGACAAGGACCAAAAAAATATACTCAGTGTTTTAAAAACACTTTTTCTTATAACGGCGATTATTGGGGTATTACTGCTTTTAATCACGGCTCCTTGGATTAGCGTTGTGACCTTCGGGGACAATCACTATGCCACCCATATACGGGCACTTTCTTTAGCCTTGCTATTCAAGCAACTCACCCAATCTACATTGACCCGATTACAGGGCTTGCGCATGCTAAAGGGCTTGGCCAAAGCCAACGTTTGGGGTAATTTTTTAGCCCTTTTGGTGACGATCCCCCTTTACTATTATTTTCGGATTGATGCCATCGTTCCTGCGATTGTACTTTCTGCCTTGATCAGCTTCGCCGTGGCGCAGTTCGTCGATGCGCGGAATAAGCAGACGACAGTTTTTACTGCACCACTGAAGGCGTGGCAGGAGGGAACCGCAATGGTGCGCTTAGGGCTTATGCTCAGCGTGAGTTCTATCGTGACCCTACTGGTGGGTTATGGGATGCAATTATTTATTTCGGGAATAGGTGGACTAGAACAGGTAGGTCTATACAACGCCGGGTTTTTAATTCTAAACACTTATGTCGGGCTGATATTTACGGCCATGGGAACCGATTATTTCCCTCGTTTGTCCTCTGTGGGGGAGGACTTGGATAAAACCAAGATGATCGTCGGTAATCAAGCCGAAATGGCGACACTCCTCATGCTTCCGATTATCGTGATTTTTTTGGCTTTAGCCCCTTGGATCATCACCTTGCTCTATACACCAGAATTTGAGGCGGTCGTGCCTCTTGTGCGTTGGGGAATATTAGGAATGCTTTTTAAAGCCGTGTCCTTTTCTTTGGGCTATGTCATTATTGCGCGTGGCGATTCAAAATTGTTTTTAAGGACAACCTTGAGTTTTAACCTCATCTTATTTACCTTAAATGCTTTGGGTTATTATTATTGGGGGCTTTTAGGTTTGGGTCTGAGTTTTTTTGGCTACTATATCATTCATTTTTTGAGTCTCATCTTGATTGTTCGCTGGCGTTATGCGTTGAGGCTTCCTAGGACTCTTTACGCCATGTTTTTCTTAGGTTTAATCCTTTGTATTTTGGTTTTTGTGCTCAGTAGCCTCTCAGGAACGGTGCTGCAAATTGCCTTAACCGCTATTCTAATTGCGATAACTTGCCTATTTTCGTTGTATCGATTAAATCAACGCATTGATTTAGTTCAAATACTGCGCAGTAAAAAAGACCAAGATTCCGATGAGCATTAGACCCTTGTACCGGAAGTTAAAAGAGCGTTGTCGGTTGTTTCGAAAAATCAACTGGTGTAAGTCTTTATACTTTAACTTCAAGTACTTTTCATTTTCAACAGCGCGCAAACTCCCTGTTTTGTTTTACGGAAGGGTGCATTTTGGAAAACTAAAAGGGCGCATTATTTTGCCGGAGGAAATCCACATGGGCATGGTTGGATTTGGACAACCTTATGAATTGGTCACCCAGGCCCGCGGTATTGCTCAAATACATATTGAGGGCCAGCTCATTTTTAAGGGGTATGTGCAATTTGGTTTGGATTATCTGCTGCATCTAGGTCCAGAAGGAATCTTAACCATGGGCCATATGTCCAGTGTGGCTTCTAACAGTAAAGTTATTTGTCATCAATCCATTAGTTTTGGAGACTACGCCCGCTTAGGATCTGAAGCCCAAGTGATCGACACTAACTTTCACGCTATGCGCACCGTCAGTACCAATACGCCGCTGCCTATGCGCGGTCCGATCAGTATTGGAGCTTATAATTTTGTGAGTAACCGGGTTACGTTTCTCCAAGGGGCCAAAACCCCCAATCACTGCACTGTCGCCTCGAACAGCCTTTGTACCAAAGATATTACCGCCTTGGGAGAAAACATTTTGGTTGGAGGAATTCCTGTAAAGTTACTGCGCGAAGATATTGACCGCGATTGGACCGGCGAACAGTCTATGCTCGACAAATATCTTAAGCTATTTTAAGTTCCAGAGGTTGACGCCGCGTCGCGCCCTGTTGACCAAAGTTCGAGGTACTTCTGGCTGACCTTTTTATAATCGTGATGCTCCACTACAAAGGTTCGCGCTTGTTCCCCTAATACAACTCTTTGAGCCGGATGATCGATAAGTTCTATGATCAGGTTTGCGATTTTTTGTGCGTCAGGTAGTGCATTTAGAGCGACACAATGCTCGGGAATATTATAATGTTCGCGCCATTCTTTTTCGGCGCAGGTCAATAGTACTTTTCCTTGGGCCATAGCCTCGAGCGCATTATAACCCTGGTCATACCCTAAGACTTGATCGAGTACGATGTCACTTTGGGTGAGCTTCGCCCTATACTCGTGGTAGGGCAAGTCTTGGGTGCGAATGATTGTGCAGGAATTGGGTCGTTCTTGGGTTACAATTTCTAGGGCTTGATCAAAATAATCACTACCCTTTTTGTAATAATTTTTTGTATTCACCCCGTGAAATATGATGGGCCTTGTATCTTCTAGTTGAGGGATAAATTTTATATCCTCCACATTGATCGGATTGGGAATCAGGCCCAAATACTTACTTAATCCACGGTAGGGCAAGGCATAATCCAAATCGCTTGCGATATATCCATGACACAACTCGAAAACCGACTTGTGCAGGGCTAAATGCCCTGGGCTGAGGTATTTCAGAATTGCTGCGTAATCTTTCTTACTGACTTTCCCTTGAAATAGCGGTTCTAAAATGGAGTAGCGAAAGTTTTTGTCCATGGCAAATTTAACACTGACATAATCGGTTCCGCAGGCCATAACAAACAATTTGTCGTTGTGCGCGACGAGCCATTGTATGAGTTTTAGCTCGTGTTTGGGCATAATGCCCAGGGGACTCTCATTAATGAGTTGAACGATATCATGCCCCTGTAACGCCTGTTTATGGCGCAGAGCAGAGCGCAGCATGAGCCATGAAGAAATATCAAAACCGCTCAAGCGGAAAATTAAGTTCTTGAATCGCTTCAAAACTCCTTTTTGAAATCGGCGATTGAGTTTAATATCGACGGGATAATTTTTAAAATAATCGCCGTCTCCCATCAGTATAACTTGATGGCAGACCTTCTTTGAGGGAATTGTGCAATCTACTGTATTCGCCTACTAAAAGTATCTTCATATCTTTGTGAGAGACCACTAAGTTAGCCTATTTGAGCGAAGTTAAAAATATTCATGTTTGCCTGGTCGCCATCTCGCTCGGTACTGGTGGTGCACAGCGCGTTGTCGCCGCACATAGCCAGATGTTTACCGCCCTGGGCTACAGGGTCACTGTAGCCATTCTTCGCGATCCAATAGATTACGTCTACAGTGGTGAATTATTGCATTTGGGTGGTAGAAATCCTGTTCAAAACGTCCAAAATAAAGTCGATTCAAAATTAAATAACGTCCCTACGAGAGCGACACAATCCTGGCAGCGCCTATGGCGATTGTATCGCTATATCAAGGTGAATCGCCCTGACGTGGTTGTCGATCATCGCTCGAGAACCAGTGTATTCAAAGAATGGGTTTATCGAAAACTCATTTACGGAACAACGCACGTGATTTATGTTTGCCACAGTGCCCATGCGCCGATTTATCTCACGGACAATCCTCACAGGTTTGGAATCATTACAGCAAAATATTCTCAGCATGTTGGAGTGTCCCGATATATAACCCAAGATTTAATGCCAAAATACGGCCTGAAACACCGTAATTATATCCCAAATTTTATCTCGGCTCAATGGCTAGCTCAGGCTGATCAATCGCATGCTCAGACTAAAACGGAATCCCAGATAACGGCACCATATCTTCTTTGGTTCGGTCGCCTTGATGAATCCGTCAAAGATGTTCGGCTATTGCTTGAGGCTTTTGCCCATAGCGCCGCCAAGAAGCAGGGTTATAAACTGATTATTTTAGGTTCTGGACCAGACGCCTTGGCACTTCAAAACCGAGCTAAGGATTTGAGGGTAGAGTCCTCTGTGGAATTTCTTTCGTTTGATCCAAATCCTCAAGGTTTAATCCAAGGGGCCCGATGTGTTTGTTTGACGAGTCACTATGAGGGGTTCCCCATGGCTTTACTCGAGGCCTTGTCTTTAGGAACACCTGTTATTTCATTGGATATTTTATCAGGGCCTGATGAATTGATTCACGATGGGGTTAACGGTCTGCTGGTGCGTGAGCGAAATAGTCGTATTTTTGGTAAGGCTATAGATACCTTGTGTCTGGATGAGTCGTTTTATATAGGGATTAAGTCAAAGACAAAGTCCTCGGTAGCGGGGTATAGTGCCGATAAAGTATCCCAACAATGGAAAGAATTGATTGAGCAAACTTATGACCACGATTGAAGACTTAAAGATTATTCAAATCCCAAAAATTCACGACCCTCGAGGTAATCTGTCGGTTATCGAGGGCGATGTTTTGCCGTATCGCATAGAGCGGGTGTACTATCTTTATGACGTGCCCTCTGATGCAGCGCGGGGGGGACATGCGCATAAAGAGCAACTCGAATGCCTAATTGCGTTAAGCGGAAGTTTTTCAGTGCTTTTGGATGATGGAGCCAATCAAACAAGAGTGGTGCTCAACAAACCCAACCAAGGCTTACTCATCCCAACAGGAATTTGGCGCTCGTTAGATGATTTTTCATCCGGGGCGGTATGTTTGGTCCTTTCCTCTGGTCGCTTCGAAGAGGCAGACTACATTCGAGAATACAACGATTTTTTAACGGCCAAAGGCCGATAATCTTAAACCAAAACCCGCAAGAAATCTTTGGGTCGAAAGTCCAAAACGCAAAACTCCTCCAGGAAGTCTTATGAGTATGCGCTGCAGGGCGTTGAGCGATGATTGGTCCAAAGCGTTAAAATAGGTTTTTGCTCGTGATGGGTCTCCAGCCATTTGATACTTCAGGCCAATTGAATAGCGATTTAAGTCTAAGTATATTTTTAGGGATTTGTGATTTTTAGCGAGATGTTCATATTGATCTAAATCGATAAAATGGCGTTTTAGGGTGGGCGCATGTGAAACCCGATTGCTGCTAAACTGCAGATGTTGCGCACTAATAGAGTTAATCCAATACATGGGCTGGGTTAGCGCCGCCCGAATCCACAAATCTGTATCCTCTCCGGCCCCCATCGTTATGGATGGATCAAAACCCCCGAGCTTTTGAAAAAAATCCTTTGAAAAACACATGGCAGAGGTCCAAGCAGGAGCGTCCTTTTTTGCCATGGCAAAATAGTCTGGGACTTCACCTTGCCACCCTTGCTCAAATGAACGCAAAGGCGTGTCTACAGGTTTAATGAGTTTTGCGGTAAAGGCTTTTTCATAGGCTGTGGCCATCCACTGGGCTTGCGGAAAACGATCGATCAGCTCATTGAGGTGTTCCAGATGCTCGGGATACCAATAATCATCTGCATCGAGAAAGGCAATGAAGGGGGATTCGGCCTCGCTAACACCCTTATTTCTGGCAGGTCCGACCCCTTGATTTTCTTGGCGAATCAATCGAAGTCTTGTATCTGTAAATTCTTCGACAATTTTGACGCTATGATCTGTAGAACCATCGTCAATGACGATGACTTTATAATCAGAAAATGTTTGCGCAAAGACTGAGTTTAAGGTGGCCCGAATTTCGGCAGCCTTGTTATATAAGGGGATCACTACAGTGAATTGCGCCATTATGCTTTGTATTTGTATGTCGAAAAGTAATAAAACTTATAAAGGTCTAATACACGAACACTGGGGAATTTTGAGGCCAGTTGTGCGCGCATAATGGGCAACCAAAGGGTTAAACTTATTCTGAGAAGGCCAGCAAGTCCAAAAGTTTTCAGTGAATTGTAAAATTTTTGAATACTGGTAAAGTTCTCTGAGATCATATCATTTTTCTCCGCCCAAACTAAAGTAGACATCGCTTGCTGGACTTTGCTAAGGTAACTGTCACAAGGCTCCAGACCCAGGTGAATTACGGCATTGTCGATATGATGTACCGTTATACCCTGGCGATACAATTGAAAGGAAAACACATTATCCCAGCCGTAACGTTTAATTTCAGGGGCATTGACGGCCAAAAATACATCCTTGTCAATCATTAAATTTTGAGAAATGATGTAATAGGGGTTACGCTGTCTTTCTTGTGCTAATTTCGCCTCTCTTTCTTTTCCATAAACCCAACGCAGAAGCATGGCTTGTTCCGGCTTTTCTTTTGTGTACTGCACTCCACCAAAGACAACTTGGGATTTCCCTATGGCTGACAAATATTTCTTAATGAAATCACTTTGAGCGGGCAGGACATCAGCGTCCAAAAAAAGGAGCGTATTATACCTTGCTTTTTTTGCCAAAAGATCACGCGTCGCGGTACGTCCAAGATTTTCAGGATTTCTAAAAAACACGACAGAATCTAGATTCTGAAATGTGTTTAATGAAGCTTCACGGGTGGAATGATCATCTCCAATAATGATTTCAATGGGCGTTTCTATGCGCTCAATTTCGTACCATAGTCGCTCAACTAGTGGCGTGATATCATCATTAAAAGTGGGGATCAGTATCGAAAGCATCTTGGCGTAATCATGGCTAATTTACGATTTTCGTCATGTACTGACACGACTTTTTATTACATTCGATTATGCTATTGCTTAACGCCGTGTCGCGACAATATTATATTTCACTGTTGTTTTTTTTGCTTTGTCAAGGCGTGTCTGGTCAAAACCCTGCAAAGAAAAATTTCTTACCCAATGATTTTTACTTTTTGCGCGATGCTGCGGGTCAGATTGTAGACACCATGGATTTGAGTTATTACAAAGCCATTGGGGTTACTCAGGCCTGGCAATATACCACCGGAAATCCAAAAGTTATTGTCGGACTCTCGGATGCCCAGGTAGACCCACTTCAAAAGGATTTTGCCGGAAAGACTCGGGTTCTTAGAGCAGTCGACTTTCAAAATGGCCATGGAATGGGGGTCGCTGCAATAGCCGTGGCGCAGGGGGATAATGATTTTGGTATTCCAGGGGTATGTTATGATTGTGGTCTGGTGACCACGAATTACGGTAACCCCAATATGGAAATGTTACTGGAACTGGCTGATGCGGGGGCAAAAGTCATCAATTGCAGTTGGGTCAGTTCAATCGCCACAGAGCGGGGTCAAGAAGTGATTAACCTTCTGCTCGAACGCGGTGTGGTGGTGGTGGCTGGCGCGGGCAATCAAAACTGGGGAATTAATAAAGGTCAAAAAAAATATTATCCTGCATCATATGATGGAGTGATTTCGGTTTCGTCGGTAATGTACCAACACCATGATTGGCACAAGGCGCTCAAGTATGAAGAAAGCGGCAAGCCTTACGTCGAAAATATGTGGGGTATGGTGGGGCGTACCGCCGAAATTAATCATAAAAAATCAGGTCCTGAATTTCGAATTTATCCCCAATCCACTGCGACCTTAAATAGTGCAGTAGATCTACTCGCACCAACAGTTGGGGTGATGCGTTATAGCCAATGGGTAACCCAGGGTATTTTGAGTTATAACACCTATCAAGGCACTTCCACCGCTGCTCCTTTGGTTACGGGAACCATAGGCTTGATGTTTTCTTTACGCCCAGAGTTGAGGGCCGAAGAGGTAGAAACTATTTTAAAATTGACGGCAAAAAGTATTGATCATATCCAGGCCAATGTTCCATTTAAGGGCCATTACGGGGCAGGGATGCTTCAAAGCGGGGCCGCGTTAGACTTGGTCTCGACGCTTTATGACGCGGAAGGGGTTTCTGTATTAAAAGACCAAAAATTTAGTCGATGGAGACAAAAGCTTACCGCCTATAATCGAGTCGTTATTTTAAAGGACATTCAATTTAAAGAGCAGTCGGAATTTACTTTGCGCGCCAAAAAACAAATCATACTTAAACCTGGAACACTCTTGGCCCCTGAAAACAATCAGGGCATCAAGTTGTCCATTGATCCTAGCTTGACGTTAAGACCCTAGTTATGTCGTAGGCTTTTTTTGTACAACCTCAAAAACTCTACCGTCTTCGCATTTTAATGTTCGAGACGGGTGCTTTAATAATAGGGCGTAATCGTGGGTGGCCATAAGAATACTTCTGCCATTTTTGTTGAGGTCCTTGAGCAAAGTCATGACCTCCATACTGGTTTGGGGGTCGAGATTTCCTGTGGGCTCATCCGCAACAATCAGTTCTGGGTCATTGAGTAAGGCTCTAGCGATAGCAATTCTTTGCTGCTCTCCGCCCGACATTTGATAAGGAAGTTTGCGCCCTTGATCATTCATGCCAACCCTGCTCAGGACTTCTTCGATGCGCTGGCTAATTTGGGCTTCTTGTGTCCATCCGGTTGCCTTGAGCACAAACCGCAAATTTTCGTAGATGTTTCGGTCGTTGAGTAATTGAAAATCTTGAAAAACAATCCCCAGCTTTCTTCGTAAGTCGGGGATTTGACGCTCCTTTAATCCAAGTAGATTGAACCCGGCAACCTGACCTGTCCCTGAATTTAATGGTAATTCCCCATAAAGGGTTTTTAATAAACTACTTTTTCCGCTTCCAGTTTTTCCAATTAAATAAACGAACTCTCCTTTAGCGATTTTTAAGTCTATAGCCTCAAAAATTACTTGATCGCGTTGAACGATTTTAGCTTTATTGAAATCAACTACAGTGCTTGACATCGATTGGATTTTTATAAGGGTTAAAGGTACAAATTTCGATCGCGCTGTTTTTTAATTCTCTATTTTTTCCACTGAATTATCTTTGGATTTTTCGGTCGAATTGAATGATGGGGATTGGGCTGTTACTTCCAAGGTGTTTTGCAAAATTTTGATTTGATTTTGCTGCTCGATCAAGTAAAGCGTGAGCTCCTCTATTTTTTCCAATAAGGTTAAAGAAAACTTCTTTAAATCCATGCCATTGCTACTGAGCGCCTCATGGGTCGGCACCCCCGGCAAGTGACCGTGCTTTTGAACATAAGCCTGAAGTTCTTCGATCGGCATGCGGCTGTAATTTGGATGTGTCGCCGCTCCATTATATTGATCAAAAACATAATCAGGGGCCAGTGCTCCATCGAGATCCACTCGAACCTCTTTAGCATGAACACTTCCATTGACTGTGAGCAATTCATCAGGATTTTTGGTGTCGATGCCAATTTTTTGATCTTTGACCGTGATAAGGCTTGATATGGATTCAGAGGAGCCACATCCACTGATCAAAACGCCCAAATATATTGCTAAAATTTTTTTCATAAAACTGAGGATTACTGAGCCAATGGAGCCATGAAACGATTTGTTCGGGAATATCCTAGCGCACCAGAAGTCAAGCGTGCCTATACCACCGTGGGTCATTATTATTTTACTAAAGGCCAGTATGCTAATGCACTTGCCTGGTATAAAGAGGCTGAGGGTTTTCAGGCGCTTACAGATCAACATGAATTTGAAATCGCTTATGCTCATTTCAAACTCGGTAATTTCTCAGAAGCAAAACGTTTTTTTGGGCCATTAGAAAGTAGTCCTAATTATGGTTCCAGAGCACTGTATTACAGTGCTTATATTGATTACCAGAATAAAAAATGGCAACAGGCCCTGGAAAAATTGGATCGAATTGCCCTTGAGCAGCGAGACGAGCTCGAAGTTTGGGGGCTGATGGCTGACCTTTCGTTTCGCACCAGTAATTTCGAACAAGCTGCCGCATGGGGGATTCGCGCTTTGGACGCAATCCAGATTTCTGGAGACAAAAGAAATATCAATCAAGGTTCTTTAAATGGGATTGTGGGTCGCGCATATGCACAAATGGGCGCCCATGCCATTGCAGTAAATTACCTGGAAGAGGCGGTGGATAAACCATCGCGACAAAAACAGAGTGAGGAACACCTTGAAAATCAGTTTTATTTGGGGCAAGCCTATTCAACCCTTGGACAGAATGAAAAGGCTATCGCCGTCTTGTCCAATGTTCAAGCCGAGGGGCTACTCGCTCAAGATGTGGCTTATGTCTTGGCCGGGGCTTATCTCGCTCTTGATCAAAAAACGGAGGCGTTAAATGCTTATAAAAAGGCCTGTGAAACCCCAGATGAGCGACCATTTACCCCCAAGGCGTATTACCAATATGCAAAGCTCACTTATGACTTAAGATTGAGTTATACTTCTGTTCCAGATGTTCTTGAGTCTTTTATAAACAGATATCCTCAGGACCCTAAGCGCGGTGAAGTAGAGCAATGGTGGCTGAGTACACTGTTAGAGAGTGAGGATTACGATCAGGTTATTGCCTATCTCAGCGCCCCTTCACTTTTATCGGACAAAGTAATGGGTGATGAACGTCAAAGTGCTTTGCAGCGGGCGTATTTTTTGAAAGGTCGTCAACAGTACGATCAAGGTCTTTCTTTAGCCGCGCAAAACTCATTTCAACTAGCCCAAAAAATTAAATCCAATTCTTTGATTGGCGGTCAAGCCATGTTCTGGTCTGGCGTCATTTTTGGGGAGTCCGGTGCCTTTGAAAGTGCCCTTTCAACGTTCGATAAATTAATGGATTCTCAGGCGTTTAAAAAAGCTCCTGAATGGTCTATTTTCCATTATGAACAGGCCTTTGCATACATGGCATTAAAAAATTATTCTCGTGCTCAAGAGGGCTTTTTAAATTATCTCAAACAACCCAAGCCCATTGCCAAGGAAAATGAAGCGCGGCTTAATCTGGCCGATTGTTATTTTGCGTCAAAGGATTATAAGCAAGCTTTAGCCCAGTATAATAGGGTTCTTGATAATGGAGGGGTAAACGAGGATTACGCTGATTTTCAGGCCGCGATGTGCCTTTCCTTCACTCAAGGGTTAGAGGCAAAGACCGAGCGATTAGTCAAATTTTTAAAGACTTATCCCAATTCAGTTTATCGTGATCGGGTGTATTTAAGTTTGGGCAGTGCTTATGTCAGTTTGGATAAAATTGCAGAGGCTAAAGCCCAGTACACTCAGCTCATTTCAGAACAAAAAAATAGTCCGCTGGTGGCTTCAGCTTACTTAAACCTTGGGTTAATTGCGGATAACAATAGTGAATTTGAACCGGCTTTAAATTATTTTAAGTCTGTGGTGAATTTATATCCTGGAACGCAGGAGGCAATCTCTGCGGTGCAGTCTGCGAGAAATACCTTTATTTCTCTGGGGCGCGTTCAGGAATATGGGGCATGGGTCGATGAACTCGATTTTATTTCAATTGATCAGGCCGCACTGGATCAGGCTTCATTTGAGTCCGCTAAACAAGCATATGCTGCGCAAAATGATGCCTTGTCTGTTGAACGATTTGAAGCGTATTTGGAAAATTATACCCAAGGACGATATGCCTTGGAGGCACATTATATTTTATCAGAGATTTATTGGCGCCAACAAGAGGTTACAAAAGCACTTTTACATGCCGATTTTGTGATCGCCGCTGATGAAAATCCATCTTTTATTATTCCCACTTTAATTCGCGTCTCCCGCCATTATCTTTCAAATCAAGAATTTGCCGAGGCGGAATTGTCACTGATCAAACTTTTGACTCAACCCTTAGATGCGGATCAGCGCACATTTGCCTTGAGTAATTTAATGCAAATGATGAGTGATCAATCGCGGTGGCAACAGGCCATACATTATACGAATGATCTAACCACGCATTTGTCCAATAACACCCAAGACCCATTACTTACTCAGGCGCGGCTGATCAGTGCGTGGAGTTATTTTGAATTAAAAGAATTTGATTTGGCTCGTGAGCAATACAAGGATATGGACGATTTTGCAAAAGGGCAATATGGGGCTCAATTGAATTTTGCCCAGGCCTATTTTGCTCATTTGGATCAAGACTATTCAAGGTCCAATGAACAGATTCAAAATCTGGCTCAGAATTATGCGAATTATATGGTATATGGTGCTCGTGGATTGATGCTTATGGCCAAGAATTTTGAAGCCTTATCCGATCCATTTCAGGCGCGATTTATTTTAGAAAATATTCGGGACAATATGCAGGACTTTCCAGAGCTACAGCAAGAGGCTGCGGAGCGCTTGGAAAAAATGGATGAATCAAAAAACGCTCAGGAACCTGAAAATAGTGCAGGGGCCTCAGAAATGGATAGCACCAAAGAGCCTTCGTCAAATGATCCAAAGGATAATAATCAAAAAGAACAAAATGATTAAGGCGCTGACAGATCAAATTATTCAAGGAATTGTGCGCAGACAAAAATTGACCTTAACCCTTATTTTGTTTGCACTTGTAAGCGGCGAAGTCCAGGCACAGAACACTGCAGACAGCACAGGCGTTGCTACAGAGGTCGTTGATGTGGTTAAATCCTATACGCCCTCAATTAATTTACGCCCGAAAACCAAATGGGACTTGGCGAGAGAAGCAGTACAGGAATCCAGACAAGAGTTTGCCTATATTCATGAAAATTTTGATTTAAGTCCTTCTGAGTTACCTGCTGTATTGCGCGCTCAGGGGCCTGAAAAAGAAATTACACCCAGACCGTTGCCCAATTATTTGCGGGCTTGGCTGGGTACGCGCTCCTCAGCTGGATTAGAAGGTTTTGTAAATCGGGAATTCAGTCGTGCGTCCTATTTGAACCTTGCTTTTGACCATCAACAACTCAATGGAGCAATTAAGGGCGTCACTTTACCTACGGATTGGGCTAAAAGTGGTTTGAGGGCTCAATGGCGGACCGAGTTACAAGATCGCCCGTCAACCCTGACACTATCGTTAAATCGTTCGGCCGTGCAATGGTATGGGGTTCCGGATACCTTGAGCCTGGATCAATCATTGAATAATGACTATGGACAAACGTATCAGAAGGCAGCTTTGCGTCATCGGTTAGGTTCTAATGGGGGCTGGTTTACTGGCCTTGATAGTGAGCTCTCATTTTTTTCCGATCGTTATGGGGTCAATGAATGGAGTGTTGCGTCATCCTCAAACGCGGAATTAATTTGGGCTAAGCGAATTATATCGTTTTCGGGGAATATTTCCTATTTGAGCACGAGGTTCAGTTTTGATGATCCCCAAATTACCACTCAAGATTACAATGCGCTCAACGCTGAATTGGGGGTCCAGACAGAATTGGATTTTGGCGATTTGATGGTCAATGTGGGCGCTAAAGGTTGGGGACACAATGGAACAAGCAACAATACTTTGCGGCTTTTTCCAAAGATCGAATTAAATTACCCTTTATTGGGACGAAGTCTTGAAGCCAGTTTGAGTTTCAGTGGCCAGTACAAACAATACGAGACAAATTCTTTGGTCAATATCCAAGCTTTTCTCGCTCCGGGTGCGGGACTGCAGCCGCAAATTGACAAACAGATTATTCGTTTTGGAATTAATGGAGCGATAACTGACTTGTGGCAGTACAACCTCGATGCTGAATTCCGAAATTTTGAAAATCAGGCTTATTTTATCAGTCGACCATGGTCTGGTGAACAAAGTTCTTTTGCTTATGATAATGGCAATAGTTTTGCTGTGAATTATGACCGTGGAAATGAATTAAAAATTACCGCAAAAATTAATGGACGACTGTCACAGCAATGGGATATTGCCTTAGATGCCGCAATGATTGATAACCGTCCTGAAAATAATTCAGAGCCTTGGAATATTCCAGGATTCAGCTTTGGCGGTTCTGGGACTTTTCACGTGAACCAGCAGTTATTACTTACCGCCAAATTATTAGGTTATGGCCCAAGAAAAGAACAGTTCATGTGGGCTGATCAAATTTCTGCAGAAACGGTCGAAGGCTTTATTGATACCCAATTACATTTAAATTACGCGCTCACAAAAAATTTCAGCGCCACGATTTCAGGGATTAACCTTTTGAATCAAAGTAACGGCCTATGGGCCAATTATCCGATACAGGGCGTACGCGTTAATCTTGGGCTCCAATATAATTTTAATGCCTTTTAAACGCAACCAAATGGAACCTTGAACGTCTTTTTAATGACTTAAAAAAGTGATTCGTTAAGTTTAGGGTTTAATAACTAAAGCACCTCATGAAAGTGGGGTGCTTTTTTTATCTTTAGTTCAAAATTGGCTTATGATTATTCGAATTTTAGGAATTTGTATTGCTTCGTTTATAGTTTTTGGATGTCAAAAAAAACAGGAGGTTGATTTAATTGTCTTTAATGCTCATGTCATCACCTTAGACGATAATGCTCCCGAAGCGCAGGCCTTTGCGGTTGATCAAGGAAAGATTCTTTATACTGGATCCGACGAGCAAGTATTTAATCGATATGAGTCCAGTAAGCTTTTAAATGCTCAAACCAAAGTGATTATGCCCGGGATCATAGATGCCCATGCGCATTTTTATCAGTTGGGCTTGGGACTTCAAGAGGTCGATCTAAGGGGAACAAGGTCTAAAGAGGAGGTCATAAAGCGAATTTCTGATTTTGTGCCGTATCAAAATGCTGAGTTTATTGTAGCGCGCGGCTGGGATCAAAATGACTGGATCGATCAGTCTTATCCCACAAAAGAGGATTTGGACGCCGTATTTCCCGAGGTACCTGTAGCCTTGCAACGTGTCGATGGCCATGCCCTGTGGGTCAATTCAAAGGCATTGAACATGGCAGGTATTAATCGATCGGGGCCTGTTCCAGGAGGTATGATTATGGGGGATGCGGGAGGAAATCCTACTGGAATCTTAGTAGATGCCCCTTGTGATCGCGTCTTTGAGTTAGTTCCTGAACCAACCATTGAGATTTCTTCCCTGGCTTTAAAGTCGGCTCAGGAGTATTGTTTTTCTATGGGACTTACGGGCGTGCATGACGCAGGACTCAGAAGACCGATTATCGAACTTATTGATAGTTTGCAGCAGGCAGGAGAATTCAAAATGAAAATTGATGCCATGGTTTCGAACATTGAGCCTGATGTAAGTTATTATTTGGATCAAGGACCGATGGTGAAACACCGATTAAGAGTAGGTGCCATCAAAGTGTATGCAGACGGGGCCTTGGGGTCTCGCGGAGCAGCCCTTAGAGCACCATACAGTGATGATCCTGATCATTTTGGGGCAATTATCACTCCAATGGATGAATTAGAGGTTTTGGCTGATCGCGCACTTAGAGCGGGCTTTCAGGTCAATACCCACGCGATAGGGGACTCAGCCAATGTTTCAGTGCTTCGGGTTTATCAAGAGGCTCTGGCCACGCATACAAAGGCTCATGACGAAAATGTTCGTTGGCGCATTGAACACGCTCAAGTTGTTCCCCCTGAATATTTTAAGGTATTTTCAAAAAATATCATTCCATCAGTGCAACCGACCCATGCCACTAGTGATATGTATTGGGTCCAAGAGCGCTTGGGGGAAGGTAGGATGAAAGGGGCTTATGCCTATAATTCGCTGCTGGCACACGCTGGAATACTTGCTCTTGGCACTGATTTTCCAGTTGAATATGTCAATCCTATGCTAACCTTGTCCTCGGCAGTTTACCGCAGAGACAGCTCAGGGTACCCGGAATCAGGATTTTATCCTAACGAGGGGATTACTAGAGAACAAGCCCTAAAAGGAATGACCCTTTGGGCGGCTTTCGCAAACTTTAGTGAAAATCAAAGAGGAAGTCTTCAATCTGGGAAGGATGCAGATTTTATCCTCTTAGATCGAAATCCATTAACATGTCCCTTAGAGGAACTTGCGGAAATTAAGGTGCTAAAAACCTATATTGACGGAGAGAACGTCTATGAATTATAGAGCCCCTTTGGCTTGTAAGTCCTGTAAACACTGGACTTCGAGTTGCGGTACGGCGCGCAATTGAGTCCATCGGTTTAACATTTGACGCCCGACATTTGTGGCATCGTAATACATTAAACAATCTTCATGTAAACAGTGTTTTTCACTATTGGGGTCTTCGTGGACTTGATGAATATCGTCGTTCTGAATATTGACGAGCCCCATAAGATGACCCATCTCGTGATTCAGGGTTGTTTGTTCCAAGATTGGTAGAACTTCCGGATCTGTTTGGGTGATAAACTCCAACGTTTTTTGATAGATCACTATCGATGTATTTCGATAGGCTGTGCCCAAAGTCACGGAGTTGTTTGTGTCATTTTCAGAAGCGCCATTGGAGAAAAATACATACACTCCAAGGTTGTTCCCTTCTGTGTAGACCGTACGATTGGCCTCTTCAATCGCTCTAATCTCTTCGATGGAAAAAGGTGCTCCAGGCTGATTCGGAATTACGCGTTCAATAAATTGTACGCCTTCCGGTTTGTTGGCTAGGCCCAATACAAAGTTCTTAAACCCAAGAATACTTGAGGGTTCAGGACGAAAAGAATTCGTGTACACCAATTCTATGGTCAACGAGCCGTATTCATTTGGCCCGAGGATATCCGCTGCAGAAGTGCCTAGCGGACGATTGTTTTCAATGTTTGGGTCGTTTGGTGTATTGGATTCGTCACTGCTGCAACTGTGGATCAGTACAGCAAGAAATATGAATAGGGAAAATGACCCGAAATAGCGCATTGATTGTTTTTTTGGTAACTTAGGCAAACTTAGTTTAATTGTCATGATTAGAAAAATGCGCGCTTTTATTTTAACGGTATTTTGTATTACCCAAGGGGTTCTATGGGGTCAAACGGACGATTTTCATCTTGAAATTATGGATATGATGGCGTTGAAAGGAGATGAGGTTACGGCAAGTGTTAGCTTTCACGATGTATTTCCAAAGCTTCAGCGGAATTTTGCCAATAAACAAATTGAGCCTGAGGTTTGGCAAGAGCTCCGACAAGATGAAGCGGAACAAGTAAAGGAATATGTCACTCAAGGGGCGTTTGCTTATCGTCAGTTTTTAAATCGAGAAGATGTGGCCGCTATGAGTACTTTTTATGCCAGCGATGCCGGTCAGAAATATGCGATGCAGCAAGACTTAAGTGCTAAAGATCAAAAAGCAGTGGATCAATTTTTTAAAACACAGTCCGGTCAAAAATTGATTGAAAAAAGGGATTCAATCGCGTTAGCACTAGATCAAATAAAAAAGGATTGGTCTGAGACCTTGTTTAAGAATAAAATGCGCCAACTCATAAAAGGAGGGCATTTGAAGAATTGATTCGCTCGGGCATCAGCTTAGCGAGATAGTCATAATTGTCGCCTTCACAAACCATTTCAAAGGTCCAGCCATTAGATTCGGCTAAATGAGCGAAAATATTCTTATCCATAAATAACCAAGGGAATTTTTCGCTGAATTCTTTTTTATAACGCAATCTAAACTCTAGCTCGCCATAGTAACGGTCTGCCGGAACCCATATGGACTTATCGTCACCGGTGTCGTACATATAGCGCAAATCACTAGAATCAATTAAAAGCATCCCTTTTGGATTTAAAAGGGTTTTGAGTTTGTTGAGGTACATCGGAACGCTATCGAGCGATTCAAAAATTCCGGTACCATTCATCAGCATAATAATGGTGTCGAAGCCTTCCCCGTCGTAATCCAAAAGAGAGGTTTCGGTGACTTGAGCCACGCCCCGTGATTGTGCGATTTGGGCCGCTCCTTTGGATAAATCTATAGAGTGAACTTCCAGACCTAGGTTTTGAAGATAGAGACTATGACTGCCTGCTCCACAACCCACGTCCAAAATCTTTCCTTTTGCAAGGGATAAGGCTTGGCGCTCAATTTCGGGCATTTGGTCAAAGTCCCGAAATAAATGCGTCAAGGGATACTCATCCCAATGACTGATATCACTTTCGCTATAAAGTTTCGCTGGGTCTTTTTTAAAATAGAATTGACTCAGGGCATGACCAAAAAGGTCTTTGTTTACATTCATTATTGCTTAGATTTGTAATCAATCTACAGTTCATGGAACAGCGTATTAAAGCATTACCGGCACTGGCCAAAGATAAGGAGAACGCGCACAAAAAATTCTTTAGCTTACTTAAAAGAAAGCCCCCAAAACAGCTTGATCGAATAATGGTTGCGTTACATGAGCGTGAATTCAAAAAGACGGATTGCCTGGCCTGTGCCAATTGTTGCAAGACCACGGGGCCCTTGTTTACAGAAAAAGATATCGTGCGTATTGCAAAGCATTTACGAATGAAGCCTCAGGCCTTTACAGAGCAATATTTGCGTATCGACGAGGATCGCGATTGGGTATTACAAGAACTCCCTTGTAGTTTTCTCGGCGCGGATAATCGGTGTTCCATATACGAGGTTAGGCCCAAAGCGTGTCGCGAGTTTCCTCATACGGACCGAAAAAAATTTCAACAAATTACCCATTTAACGCTCAAAAACGTTGCGATTTGCCCGGCAGCATTTAATATTGTTGAGGACCTACGTAGCGCATTAGATCCAGGGTGGGTGAAGTAGACTAAATTATTTTGATCGAGTCTTCTGGGTCCGATCAATCTGTATAAAAAAGATATTTTGCTCTTATTTGCTTAAAATCCTCTAGTTCTTTGGTCCAGCGCGCATAAATTTCTTCTTTATTCAACCCTGCCTGGATGTCCTTTTTTAATTGATCCGTTCCGGCAAGTTTATCGAAAAAGGGATTGAAAAAATTTTCTTTGTCTGCTGCTTCATTATAAGTGTCGATAAGCCATCCTAATTCCAAATGTTCCCCAGGGGTAATTTGTCCTAGATCAAGCCCATGACAAATCTCGTCCTTGAATTTTGGCCATTTTGCGCCTTGTCCGGCCACGGGACGGAATTCAAAAGGGTAGTGCTCGACATTTAAATTAGGGGCTCCAAAAATTTCAAATGGACGATCCGTACCCCGTCCAGCGCTTATAGGGGTGCCCTCAAAAAAACACAAACTGGGATAGAGTGCAATGGCTTGTGTACTGCGTAAATTGGGTGATGGAGCGATGGGTAGGGCGTAAGGCGTGTCATGAGTGTAATTTTCTACATAAATCACCGTTAAATCCGTTTTTATTTGCCCTTGGAGCCAAGACTCTCCGTTGATCATTTTAGCATATTCTCCGATAGTCATGCCATAAACTACCGGCACGGGATGCATGCCTACGAAGCTTTTAAAATCATCTTTTAATACAGGTCCATCAATATAATGTGCGTTAGGATTTGGACGGTCTAGAACAATCAAAGGAATATTTTGCTCTGCACAGGCTTCCATGACGTAATGCAGCGTCGATATATAGGTATAAAACCTTACGCCCACATCTTGGATATCAAAAATCATAAGGTCGATACCTGCTAAATCTTCAACGCGCGGCTTTTTGTTGGCGCCGTAAAGTGAAATAACTTCGAGCCCCGTCTTTTGATCGACACCGTTTGAAATATGTGCTCCAGCGTCTGCCGTTCCTCTGAAACCGTGTTCTGGGGAGAAAACTTTTTTTAGTGAAATCCCGAGTGATCTAAGTGTATCGGCCAGATGTGTAAAGCTTTCAGTTTCTATGGTGCTGTTTTTAACCACCGAAGTTTGGTTGGCGACAAGGCCAATCTGTTTCCCGTGGAGCAGTGGCAGGTAACGACCCATATTTTGAGCTGCTGGAATTGGTTGCAATGGGCTCTGATCTCCTTGGCTTTTGCATGAAAAAGGCATCAATAGTCCGAGGGTAAGCACAATTTTTAGTGTATTTTTGGTCCAAACATGCCAAATCATCACGCGTGAATTTTGAATGGTTTACAGTTCGTCGGATACTTTCCTCAGAGAAAGATAAAGGTAGTGTTTCGGCCCCAATAATTAAAATAGCCATTGCTGCCATTGCTGCAGGAATGACTATTATGATTTTATCTGTTGCGACGGGGGTAGGTCTGCAACAAAAGATCCGTCAAAAGGTCGAATCATTTAACGGCGCGGTAACTTTAGTCCATTTAGAAAATCAAGGACAAATTGAAGATTTAGTGCCTTGGCAATTGACTGAAGAAACCAAAGCGCTTTTGTCTGAGGTAAACGGGGTGGCTCATCTACAAGGAACAGCGCATAAGCCCGGATTAATTCTAACCGACGAAGATTTTGAGGGAATTGTCCTTAAAGGTGTGGGCGCAGATTATAAATGGGATCGCCTTTCTGAATTCCTTACTCAAGGTAAATTTATCGATACGGATGCTGTTTTAAACAACCAAATGATCATTTCAGAAACGATCGCTCAGCGTCTGGGTTTGACTCTTGGTGCGACACTAAATACCTATTTTCTCGATCAACAGGATACCGATCAAATCAGTCCAAAAACCCGGGCCCGTGGATTCACAGTTGTAGGTATATATGATAGCGGTTTTGATGATTTTGACCGCCAAATGGTTTTTGTCGATTTACGTCATATCCAGCGTCTAAATCGATGGGATTCACAAGAAATAGGCCGATTAGAGGTCTTGTCAAACGACCATGCCGATATCGAGGCGCTCACCCGTGCGCTTTATGATTTGGCCCCGGTGACTGTAGACGCCATAAGTATGTACGCCTCGTTTTACAATATATTTGAGTGGTTGTCTTTATTTGATTTCAACATTTATCTGATCATCTTTATCATGATTTTAGTGGCCACGATCAATATGGTCACTGCCTTAATTGTCTTGATTTTAGAGCGAACCCGAATGATTGGTGTTTTTCAAGTTATGGGCGCTGGAAATTGGCGCTTACAAAAAATCTTTCTCTTTCAAGCGGCTTACATTATTCTTTGGGGTCTCTTTTGGGGAAATCTTTTAGGACTGGGATGTGTTTGGGTTCAAGAGGCATGGCAAATAATTGAACTCGATCCAAAGACCTATTACGTGCACAGTGCCCCGGTAAGTCTGCCCTTTGGAGCATGGGGATTACTCAATTTAAGCACTTTTGTTTTGTGTTTACTTTTTTTATTGATTCCGTCCTATTTAGTGGCCCAGATCAGTCCAGTGCGCGCTTTGCGCTTTGATGGATAAATTCAAAGGGGTTCCACCTGTGTTTTGTATTTTTGCCTCAATCATTAGAGGATTCGACATTGATGAACTACGCAAACAATATTTTGGAAACCATAGGGAACACCCCGATGGTAAAAATCAACAAACTAACCGCGTCTTTACCTTGTTTGGTTTTGGCCAAATACGAGACATTTAATCCCGGCAATTCAGTAAAAGACCGAATGGCGCTTAAAATGATTGAAGATGCCGAGGCGGATGGACGATTGAAACCCGGAGGGACAATTGTTGAGGGGACGAGTGGTAATACTGGAATGGGATTGGCTTTGGCAGCCATCGTAAAAGGGTATAAGATGATTTGTGTCACCACGGACAAGCAGAGTAAAGAAAAGGTAGACATTTTAAGAGCCGTGGGAAGTGAAGTTTACGTTTGTCCAACCGATGTCGCTCCCGAAGATCCCAGATCATACTATAGCACAGCAGCGCGACTTGGGAAAGAAATACCAAATTCATGGTATGTAAACCAATATGATAACCCGAGTAACGCTCAAGCCCATTACGAGAGTACCGGTCCCGAAATATGGCAGCAGACCGATGGAAAAATAACCCATTTTATTGTGGGTGTGGGCACAGGAGGAACCATAAGTGGTGTGGGACGATATCTTAAAGAGAAAAATCCTGAGATCAAGATTTGGGGAATAGATACTTACGGCAGTGTGTTTAAGAAATATCATGAAACGGGTATCTTTGATCAAAACGAAATCTACCCCTACGTTACAGAAGGTATTGGAGAAGACATACTTCCGGCAAATGTCAATTTTGGCATCATCGATGGCTTCACTAAGGTTACCGATAAAGATGCTGCAGTTTACACCCAAAAGTTAGCGAAAGAAGAGGGGATGTTTGTGGGTAATTCTGCCGGTGCAGCCATTAAAGGGGTATTACAATTATCGGAGCACTTTACCAAAGACGATGTCGTTGTCGTACTATTCCATGACCATGGAAGTCGCTACGTAGGAAAAATGTATAATCCCGAGTGGATGAAAAAAATGGGCTATATCGAATAATATGCTGAAAACGCTACGACATTATCTTGAGCGCCATGGATTTTATGTAAGTGCGCGATTGGCAGATCGTTTGGGCATGCGCGCAAAGACGGTTCGCCTATCCTTTATTTATGTCACTTTCGCTACGCTCGGTGTTGGATTTGCGGTTTATTTAGTTTTGGCCTTTTGGATGAAGATGAAAGATCTTATCTTCACAAAAAGGAGTTCTGTCTTCGATTTATGAAACAATTCAAAAGTTCAAAAATACAGACGGCGGTATTCGGGTTTTTACTCATTTTTATTGGGGGCGTATTGGGTTTCAAAGCCTTTTATGAGTATACCTGGGTCGATGCTTTGTACATGACCGTAATCACCATTACCACGGTTGGATTTGGAGAAGTGCATCCCATGAGTGCTTCAGAAAAGATTTATACCTCGGTGTTAATTGTATCGAGTATTTTTATAGTTGGATATTCGATTAAGGTGGTTTCAGAATATCTTTTGAGTCAAACCAATATCGGAAATTTAAGACCTAAGAAAGTGCAAGAAAAAATCGATAAACTATCCGGTCATGTCATTGTTTGTGGGTATGGCCGCAACGGAATGCAGGCGACCCAAAAATTAGAAGCCTATAAAAAGTCTTATGTGGTGGTGGAGCACAATGAAGAAATTGTGGAGCGACTCTACGAGCACAATCAACTCGCAGTATTGGGTAACGCCAATGATGATGAGGTACTTATAAAAGCTGGGGTGGAGCGCGCTTCATCTCTTATAAGTGCTTTGCCGAGCGATGCGGATAATTTATTTGTGGTCTTATCTGCACGCCAGATCAATAAGGACCTCAAGATTATTTCAAGAGCAACTGAGGAGACGTCCTATAAAAAATTAAAACTGGCCGGAGCAGATAATGTTATCTTGCCGGATAAGATTGGGGGAGATCATATGGCCTCTTTAGTGGTCGTTCCAGATTTGGTAGAGTTTCTAGATAATTTAACTGTTTCAGGAGACCAAGACAGTTATTATGTTGAACAGGTACCCTTTGATAAAGTTTGCCCAGACGGGCGAGCCCAACAAATACGTGAACTCGATTTGCGAAAAAAAACGGGCTGCTCCATTATAGGTTACAAGTCTAGATCAGGTGAATACATTGTCAATCCTGAAGCCGATATGGTCCTTGAACCCGGCTCTAAACTCATTCTAATCGGTCGTCCTGACCAGATCGAAAATTTAAAGCAGCACTACAGGGTTTAAAATTAGAATTATCTCAGATAAAAATTTGTCAGGCCCTTAATTTTTTGCCATCTTGCTGTTTCTTATAACATAACCAAACAGCACGATATGAAATATTTACTCACGGTATTTTTTACTTTTTTGGCGCCCTTAATTACGAGTGCTCAAGAGGTTGCGGAATTAGGGATTGACAAGAAAATTGATCAGGCGTTTAAACCTGTTTCAGACTTTTTTAGCGCGCTAATTTTCTTTGAAATTGCAGGAACACCATTTGTGTTAATCTTGTTGGTCGTTAGTGCCGCCTTCTTTACGCTTTATTTTGGATTTCCGAACATCCGTTATTTTGGAAAGGCCATAAATACGGTCCGTGGAAAATATGATGAGATAGAACATCGTGTTGATGCTGCAGATCAGGCGACGTCTGAGGATGAGAAAGATGAAGGAGAAGTAAGTCACTTTCAAGCACTGGCTACAGCTGTTTCTGGAACCGTTGGAAATGGAAATATCGCCGGGGTCGCTTTGGCTATCGCCTTAGGAGGTCCAGGGGCCATGTTTTGGATGATCATTTGTGGTTTGCTAGGGATGTCCACAAAATTTGTCGAATGTACCCTTGGGGTTCATTATCGCGACGTGGGTGAGGATGGAACTGTTTACGGCGGGCCAATGTATTACTTGACTAAGGGGCTCAAAGAAAGAGGCTGGGCGACTTTAGGTAAAGTTTCTGCAGTATTGTTTGCTATTTTCTGTATTGGTGGTTCCTTCGGGGGTGGTAATGCGGCACAAAGTAATCAGGCCACTATTGTGATAAAAGAGCTTTTGGGACTTGAAAGTACAGGAGCAGGATTTTGGATCGGTGTGGTTATCGCATTTTTTGTTGGTATCGTCATTATCGGTGGAATCAAACGGATTGCTTCTGTAACAGAGAAAATTGTTCCATTCATGGCGCTGCTCTACATTATCTGCTGTTTGTATATTATTATTGCCAATTTCGGTTTGGTAGATGATGCATTTGGTTTAATCTTATCAGAGGCTTTTAATCCGCAAGCCGTTGGTGTGGGAGGTGTTATTGGGGTGCTTCTCGTTGGATTTCGTCGTGCTGCCTTTTCAAATGAGGCTGGTGCAGGATCCGCATCGATCGCGCATTCAGCTGTTCGCACAAAATATTCTGCAAGTGAGGGTCTTGTAGCACTGCTAGAGCCCTTTATTGATACAGTAGTCATTTGTACGATGACCGCCTTAGTGATTATCATTTTTAATTTCGAGGGGTATTTTGTTTACGGTGGAGATGGTTCTGGATCAGTTATGATTGAAGGCGTCTCTTATGAAGGTGCTGGAATCACCTCAAAGGCGTTTGCAGCATACATACCATATTCGCATATTTTCTTGACTATTGCCGTCGTGTTATTCGCGGTATCTACCATGATTTCGTGGTCATACTACGGATTGCAATCATGGAAATTCTTGTTTGGCCGCGGTAGAAAGGCGGACTTAGCCTACAAATTTTTGTTTCTTGGATTTATTATCATCGGCGCTGCTGCCTCGATGGATTCAATTTGGGCGTTTTCTGATGCTATGATTTTTGCTATGGTATTCCCCAATATGCTGGGACTTTATTTCTTGTTCCCAGTGGTTAAAGAGCAGCTTAAAAGATTCTTGGTTGCAATAAAGGAGTCTTAGTTTCGTTGACCTATGTAATTCCCCGTGATTAAAATGTATGGGGATTCCAAGATTAAAATACAGCCACTTGCGTCTCACTAAAGTTGAACGCGGTGGCTTTTTTATTACGTTATTGTTATTTACGATACTGTTGATCATTGATCATCTGCAGAAATCAGCAGATTCTTTTATGATTGACTTAGATTCTAAAGAGGTTGCTGCTTGGTTAGCCTCATATGATTCGGTGATTGAAGCCAATGCTCAGCGCGCTTTACGCATTTATCCCTTTAACCCCAATTTTATTACCCCTGCAAAGGCGGATCGCTTAGGCCTAACTGCGGAAGAGTATCGGCGTTTTCAGGAATTTCGTCAGGCAGGGAAATGGATCAATAGTGTCGATGATTTTAAGCGGGTTACCAGAGTATCTGATAACTGGTTAAACGAATTTTCCTCCTTGTTTAAATTTCCCGAATTTGCAGATAAGCCCAAATTTGAGCAACCGGTTCAAGGAAAAAAGATACCCTTTGCTTTAGCCACTAAGGAGCAGCTTATACGTGTTCATGGTATAGGTCCGGCCATAGCAAAGCGCATCATCGACGCAGGCGAAAAATGGGGCGGTATTGCCTATGAACAAGAACTTCATATGATTTATGGTATTACCCCTAAATTAAAGGATGAGCTGCTGAGGTCCTTTGTATTTGATGAAAAAGTTATAGTGCCCCGAAACATTAATACAATCTATCCTTCAGATCTTACTGAGATCCCTGGGATTAATTTCTCTTTGGCCAAATCTATTTGGGAATTTGTTCGTCTTCGTCAAGGGTTAAACGCCCTCGAAGAATTGCACGCGCTTGAGGAAATGCAACCGCTGTTATTTGAGGTAATTCAGTTATATTTGTATGCTATGAAAAATGAACCTGAGGGTATTTAAGTCCTTGGGGATTAAATTGTCTTTGATGAATCAATCGTATTTTACCGAAGAGCATGAAGCTTTTCGAAATTCCTTTCGCGCATTTTTGAACAAAGAAGTGGTGCCCCATATTGATAAATGGGAAAAAGAAGGGACGATAGAACCTTTTATTTGGAAGAAGTTTGCCGAAATGGGCTATTTGGGATTGTCCTATCCCGAGGCTTATGGAGGCTTAGGACTCGATTTTTTCTACACCGTAATCTTTTTGGAGGAATTGCAGCGGGTCAATAGTGGCGGTTTTGCTGCGGCAATATGGGCCCATGTTTATCTCGCAATGACTCATCTCAATGCAGAGGGTAATGAAGTTCAAAAAAGTAAATACCTAGCGGCGAGTATCAATGGTGATAAAATCGGGGCGCTTTGTATTACAGAGCCTTTCGGAGGAAGTGATGTAAGTGGAATGCGCACTACGGCAGTACTTGAAGGGGATCACTACATCATTAACGGCTCAAAGACTTTTATAACTAATGGCGTTTATAGTGACTATTTAATTGTCGCGGCAAAAACAAGTCCAGAAAAAGGAAACAAGGGCATCAGCCTCTTTATCCTAGACCGAAATATGCAAGGGCTCAGCGCAACCAAACTTGATAAGTTAGGATGGCGCGCTTCAGATACTGCAGAATTAGCTTTTGATCAGGTAAAAGTTCATAAAGATCAGATGCTTGGGAATGAAGGTCAGGGATTTGGTTATATCATGCAACATTTTGCCTCTGAGCGACTCATTATGGGGATTAATGCTCATGCTCGAAGTGAGTGGGCGCTCGAGTATACGATCGCTTACATGAAGGATCGTACTGCATTTGGAAAATCTATTGCAGAATTTCAAGCCTTACGTCATCGACTGGCCGAGTTGAGTACAGAAGTTACGGTCTGTAAGACTTTTAATTATGCCGTAGCAGATGCCATGAACCGTGGGTCCTATGTGGTTAAAGAGGCCACAATGTCTAAGCTCATGTCGACTAAAGTTTCCGATAAAGTGGCCTACGAGTGCGTTCAATTTCTAGGGGGCTATGGCTACATGGAAGAATATCCCATGGCGCGCCATTTTAGAGACAGCAGGCTAGGGCCAATAGGGGGCGGTACTTCTGAAATCCTCAAGGAAATCATCGCGAAGATGGTGGTCGATGGGAAGTCCTATAAGCCGGTCACTTAATTTCGACGAAAAGACATTTTTATTTTATAGAAAAATTTTATATTTGCCGTCCTAAAGAGAGGAGGTGATGACACTATGTTAATTATACCAGTAAAAGACGGAGAAAATATCGACAGAGCCCTAAAGCGTTTCAAGCGTAAGTTTGACAAGACAGGGACGATGCGTCAATTGCGTTCAAGACAGCAATTTACCAAGCCTTCTGTGAAAAGACGTGCTCAAGTTCAGAAAGCACAATACATTCAGCATTTGCGTGATCAAGAGGAAATCTAGATCGAGCTCATATAATTGCAAAAAATCCGCCGAGTTTCTCGGCGGATTTTTTTTTGAATAAATAAGAGCGCAAAATGTGAAAGAAAAAACTTCGACTCGACAGATTTTTGTAACTTGATTACGTTCATTTTGAATTATGAAAAACTCTGGTTTTCAAGATTTTGTCGATTATTTGGGTTTAGAGAAAAATTATTCTAAGCATACGGTTACAGCCTATTTAAAAGACCTTAATTTTTTCAAGGATTTTCTTTTGGAGCAATACGAGACAAAGGATTTTGTCCAAGTGAGCTATCCTATGATTCGAAGTTGGATTGTCATTTTGGTAGAACAGGGTAAGACCAACAGAACGATTAATAGAAAAATTTCCTCACTCAAGGCCTATTTTAAATTTTTACTTAAAACGCGTCAAATCGAAATCGATCCAATGGTTAAACATCGGGCGTTAAAAACCTCTACCAAGGTGCAGGTGCCCTTTTCAATGGACGAAATTAATCAGGTGATGGAATTGTTGGCGCAAGAGGAGGGGTTCCAAGGCACTAGAGATCGTCTCATTGTGTTGCTTTTTTATGCCACAGGTATGCGTCGCGCGGAATTGGTGGATTTAAAACTCTCGGATTTTGATTGGTCTTCAAACGTGGTTAAGGTTCTTGGCAAGCGACAAAAGGAACGATTAATTCCTTTACTTGAGTCGCTTGAGCCTGTGTATAGAGGTTATATTCAAGAACGGTTCAAGCTAGATCATATCGTCGATCAAAAGTATTTGTTGCTGTCCCAAAAAGGCGTTAAAATTTATCCAGAGCTTGTTTACCGTGTGATAAATGGTTATTTTAGTAAGGTGTCCAAAAAAATAAAGCGAAGCCCGCATATTTTGCGTCATTCTTTTGCTACACATCTTTTGGACGAAGGCGCTGATCTTAATGCGGTCAAAGAATTGCTTGGTCATGCGAGTTTGTCCTCCACACAGGTGTATACGCATAACAGTATTGCAAAATTAAAACAGGCTCATGCACGGGCGCATCCCAGAAATAATAAATCTTAACCGCAAAATTCAATTGTTATGAAAGTAACTATTCAATCTCCGCAACATTCCGTGAGTCTCAAACTCAACAATTTCATTCAAAAAAAACTCGATAAATTGGAGTTGTTTTACGATCGTATCATAAGGGCAGAAGTCTTCCTAAAAGTGGTTAACAGTTCCGAGAAGTCGAATAAAATATCAGAGATTCTATTGCACTTGCCCGGGGAGCAATTAGTCATTAAAAAAGAGGCGGCGTCATTCGAGGCGGCAATAGATTTAAGCGTTCATTCTTTGGAGCGTGGACTGAAGAAAACAAAGGCGAAACAGAGGGCCCATGTCTAGCCCATTTTTTTTCAAAAATATTTTTTTGATACAAATATTTATATACATTTGCAGTCCGTTAGAAATAGCGGACTTTTTTATGCGTTTAGCACGCCAAAAAAAGTGGCTTTTTGCCGATGTAGCTCAGTTGGCTAGAGCACGTGATTTGTAATCTCGGGGTCGGGGGTTCGAGTCCCTTCATCGGCTCATAAAACGTTCTAAAACAAGCACTTATTTTGTGCATCGGGGAGATACTCAAGCGGCCAACGAGGACAGACTGTAAATCTGTTGGTTTTACCTTCGCAGGTTCGAATCCTGCTCTCCCCACTTTTTGAATTAAACCGAATGCTCAATATGTCTTGAGTACGGTGCATTCAAAAATATTGAGAGACGATCCTAAACGTGTGTGCTCTTGATATTAGGAAATGAGGTTTGTGTGCGGAATGAATATCAGTGTTACAAAATGCGGTATTCATTTTTTGTAAATGACTCATTTTTAATTATCTTTGCACGCCTTTTGTGGAGGCTGCTTTAGAAAAGGAACATTGACATATTGAATTTTACCCAAGATTGTTTGGGTTATTGCGGGAGTAGCTCAGTTGGTAGAGCGTCAGCCTTCCAAGCTGAATGTCGCCGGTTCGAACCCGGTCTCCCGCTCAAATCTCACAAGCGTAATACGCCTGTGGTTGCAGCCATTGTCTGATGTGAAACGGTTTTGGGTGTAACAACACAAGCCGGTGTAGCTCAGGGGTAGAGCGTTTCCTTGGTAAGGAAGAGGTCATGGGTTCAATTCCCATCATTGGCTCTAAATTGGAATTAAATTTGAACACTAATAAATAACTAAGTTAAATTAATACACAATGGCAAAAGAAACTTTCGACCGGTCAAAACCACACTTGAACGTTGGGACAATCGGTCACGTTGATCACGGAAAGACTACTTTGACCGCAGCGATTACTAAGGTAATGGCCGATAAAGGTTATTCTGAAGCTCGATCTTTCGATCAAATTGACAACGCTCCTGAAGAAAAAGAGCGTGGGATTACTATTAACTCGTCACACGTTGAGTATCAAACAGCTAATCGTCACTACGCCCACGTAGACTGTCCAGGTCACGCGGATTACGTAAAGAACATGGTTACTGGTGCTGCTCAAATGGATGGTGCGATTCTTGTGGTTGCGGCTACCGATGGTCCAATGCCACAAACTCGTGAGCACATCCTATTAGGACGTCAGGTTGGTATTCCACGTATCGTTGTTTTCATGAACAAAGTTGACATGGTGGACGATCCAGAATTGTTAGAACTCGTTGAAATGGAAATTCGCGATTTGTTGAGTTTCTATGAATACGATGGTGACAACGGTCCAGTAATTCAAGGTTCAGCACTTGGTGCATTGAACGGTGAAGAAAAATGGGTGAATACTGTTGTCGAATTAATGGAGGCTGTTGATTCTTGGATCGAAGAGCCACTTCGTGAAGTTGACAAGCCTTTCTTGTTGCCAATCGAAGATGTATTCTCTATTACTGGTCGTGGTACTGTTGCTACGGGTCGTATTGAAACAGGAGTTGCCAACACTGGTGATGCTGTTGAAATCATCGGTATGGGTGAGGAAAAATTGACTTCTACAATTACTGGGGTTGAGATGTTCCGTAAGATCCTTGACCGTGGTGAGGCTGGAGATAACGTAGGGATCCTATTGCGTGGTATCGAGAAAACTGATATCAAAAGAGGTATGGTTATCGTGAAGCCAGGATCTGTTAAGCCACACGCTAAATTCAAAGCTGAGGTTTATAT
>RFXU01000300.1 GCA_009921505.1 Flavobacteriaceae bacterium | reverse complement strand
ATCAATCAATATATTGACGAGAACTGGAAACCAGTCTTACAGACCCCTCCTTTCCCTGAGTACACCTCCGGACACTCAGTAGTGTCCGGCGCGGCATCTACAGTTTTAACGGAAATATTTGGACCCGATTTTTCCTTTGACGACGATACAGAAGTTCCTTATGGCTTACCTATTCGATCCTTTAACTCTTTTGAGCAAGCGGCGCAGGAAGCAGCAATTTCAAGGATGTACGGAGGAATTCATTATCGTGCCGCTATCGAGGTAGGCTTACAACAAGGGATTTCCATAGGCCGCAAACTATCCGAATCCCTTTTTTTCACTAAAAACTAATCAAAAATTCAAGCATGAGACGCTCTAAAAAACAAAAGCTTTTTAATCTGGGGATTTTCTTTTTGGCCTTTGTCCTAATGAGTTATCTTTTTGTTTTTCCATACCATTACAAGGTCAGTTTTACAACCAAGCAACCCCCAGGCGTTGTTTTTGATCACCTAAGGGCCTGGGCTGAATTCAGTCAAAGAGACACTGCTAAAGTGGTAAATCAGGATATGGTCCTTTACAGTAGGCTCATTCAAAACATTGATCATCCAAAAGGAGCACTTTCGGTAGATTGGTCGATAAAGCGCGACAGCGATACAACAACGCGTGTTGAAGGTCGTTTTTCTGCAACCAATGAAGCCTTAAAAGAAAAAATTCGCTTGCCCTTTGGTCAAAGTTTTGTTCCAGGCAGCAGTATCACCCTGACCCAGTCTTTGGCTCAAGACTTGATAGAAAAAAGTAAAAACTTTAAAACACACAGCATTAGCGATACCATCACTGAACCTTTATTTTGCGCTTATGTTCCGGTGCATACCAAAGAGGGCTCAAAAGCTCAAGGCATGTTGCGACAGATCAGTACGGTCATGCATTACATCAAAGACAACGCCATCCCATTAAAAGGCGACCCATTTATTACGGTCACCCATTGGGATCCCCTAACACAAGATTTGAGTTTTGACTTTTGCTTTCCCATAGATTCAACAGCGACAAGACCATCAGACCCAGAAGTACGGTTCAAAACCTTAGCCTCACGTCGTTATCTCAAAGCGATTTTTAATGGTAATTATCGAGTTTCGCAACAGGGCTGGTACACGCTTTTGGATTATGCCCAAAGAAATGAAATTAAGCTAGGGTCTGAAATCATAGAGATTTATCGCAATGATCCTCACGAAGGTGGGGACAGTATGGAGTGGGTTGCAGAGCTGCTTATGCCTATAGAAAATTAAGCCCAAACGATGTGCTCTAATTAGGGCTTAAAATCCTGTGCCGCGATGGTGCAATTGTTCTCGAAAACGATTTCGTTGACGAATCTTTCATATCGCGAATAGAAAACTAAAAATTCTGATATTTTTTGTGCATCTTGAAGAGGTCATAGTCTGTTTAAGATGATAAAAAAGGGACTTGGACTCATTACAATCCTGGACAAATACAGATTTTTGACCCCATAACACAACGACCAAAAAAAAGACCATGACCAAAAAACCAAAACTCTCGTTCTGGGATATCTGGAACATGAATGTCGGCTTTCTAGGCATTCAATTTAGCTTCGGATTACAGCAAACAGCAATCAATCCAATATTTTCATTTCTCGGAGCCCTACCCGAAGAACTGCCTATTTTGAACCTCGCTGGTCCCGTAACAGGGCTCCTGGTTCAACCCATCATAGGCGCGCTTTCTGATAAAACCTGGTCTCCTAAATGGGGTAGAAGAAAACCTTATTTTCTTATTGGGGCAGTAATCGGAAGTCTTTGTCTTTTTGCTTTTCCGTACAGCCCTAGTCTTTGGTTCGCCGTAGGATTGCTCTGGATTCTCGATGTAGGAAACAATATGGCAATGGAACCCTATCGCGCCTTTGTAGGAGATAAGTTACCCGAAAAACAGCTCA
>RFXU01000299.1 GCA_009921505.1 Flavobacteriaceae bacterium | reverse complement strand
TTTGGTAGCCCGTTCTATGTTAGCGTCCTTGGTCAAGGATTCCCCACGAATGCAGCTGTATTTGATGATGACGCTGCTGGTTCTGGAAATGCAAACACTGTTGAATTGGCTTCACCAGTATATGATCTTTCGGGAGTAACCCAGGCGGCCTTGTCTTTTGATTATGCTTATAATTATTTAAGTGGAGATGTTTTCTACGTAGAAGTATTTGATGGTACTCAGTGGGTTGAAATTCTGAGATTACAAGAGGATCACCCAGTTACCAACACTGGTGATATAGACATGTTACCTTATGCTAATGATGCATTCCAAGTTCGTTTCACCTATGATGATGGTGGCGGATGGATGTGGGGTGTCGGTATCGACAATTTCCACTTAACATATTTCGCACCGAGTTCAGTTGTTCAAGTTGTTCTAGACTCCAACGGTCTTGCAAATTATGATGCCAGTGACTTACTCATTGATGTTGTTGAGGGTTGTGACTACACAGTAACTGTTGAAGCAGCGGGTGTTGTTTCTGGAGACTTAACGACGCTTTTCGCTGGAGGTAATGGTGGCGGTGCCGGAGGTGCCGTTTACTTTGATGTAACAGCCATCGAGGATGTAACATTAACAGCCCTAGATCTTCACACTGGTGAAACTGGTGCATTTACTGTTGATGTTTATGCAATTCCTGATGGAACTTATGTTGGTAACGAGAATAATGCAGGTGCTTGGACTTTAATTGCCACGGGTAGTGGTGATGGACAAGGTGCCGGAACACCATCTTTGGCTACCTTAAATACAGCAGTTTCATTAACTGCGGGAACATCTTATGGTATGGCTTTGGTGTTAAGTGCAGGACATGGACATGATTATACTAATGGTGATGGTACGAACCAAAACTATGCTAATGGTGAGCTTTCTTTCTCAGGAGGTTCTGCAACTAACGTTCCATTTACTGGAAACGTATTCAATCCTCGTGTATTCAACGGTCGTTTCTATTATGATTACCTCGGATCGACAGCTGTTGAGAACTTTGATTTTGATTGTTCTTACCTAGGAATCAACGATATTGAAGTAACTGTAACTGATAACAGTGGAAATGTTGCCACTTGTATTAGCCAAGTAGAAGTAATTGATGTTGATGATCCAATTTTAGTTTGTCAAGATGCTACTGTTAGCTTAGATGAGAATGGTATGGCAGAAGTATTGCCAGAGTATTTCATCAGCTCAGATTCATTTGATAACTGTGGTATTACAATCACTGCAGTAGATGTGACTGATGTTACTTGTGCAGATGTTGGTGCGCCAATCACAGTAACTGTATTCGTAAGTGATGACAGTGGAAACATTGCCGCGTGTCAAGCGACGATGACTGTAGTTGATGATATGGGACCAGTTTTAGAAGGATGCCCAGAAGACATGACTGTAGATCCAGGAACTGTAGATTTATTCTACGAAGTACCAGATTATACAGTAGGGGTAACTGCTACAGACAACTGTTCTGATCCTGCAGGTCCTGTTACACAAGATCCACCAGCAGGAACCTTATTGCCTGACGGTGTATACACAGTAACTTTATCGTCAACTGATGACGAAGGAAATGTTGGAACTTGTAGTTTCGAACTTACTGTAGAAAGTGTATTGGGTGTTGCTAGCAACCAATTGAATGCTGGTGTGGCAATTTATCCAAACCCTGCACGCAATGTGATGAACATTGGTAACAGTACTGACATTCAACTAGAGCGCGCTGTAATCTACGATCTCAATGGTCGTATGATTCAGACCATAGATCTAAGTGATATGTCTGCTGAAGCAAGCGTAAATGTTGCTCATCTAGCTTCTGGAGTGTACATGGTACAACTACAAGCACAAGATGGACAGGCCATTAAGCGCTTAGTAAAAGAATAAATAAGATTAGAGATATTCTTTAGAGAAAAGCCCGCTCAATTGAGCGGG
>RFXU01000298.1 GCA_009921505.1 Flavobacteriaceae bacterium | reverse complement strand
TTGCAATGGCTTCCTGCATTTTCACGCAGCTTGCAAATTCTTTGGTTCCTTTTTTGAACTCAAAACCCGAACAGGCTGCTTCAAACTCAACAGAACGGTTTGAAAGCCCACACGACCCTAAGAGAAAACTTGAAACGAAAATAACAACCACCTTTTGCATTATTTCCTCCAGTAATGGGGTGCATACAGAATGTGATGCTTAAACTTTTACTCAAACATAATTGGCATGATAATTGCAAATTTTTAGCTCATGTATCTAACGTGAGCAGCAAAACACAAAGACGGCGTCAATACCTTCGTGGCGTCGTCTTTTCAATTTCACTCTAAAGCGAATGTATCAAACGCATAGGGACTACCCGACCTAAATGGTGGGGCTAATAGTCCCATGCCTTTAGCTCAAATCTATCAGTACGGAATAGTGTGTGTCACAACGACATATTTTCTATTTTCGTAGCTATAACGAGCATCAACAAAATCAAAATTCCTGCAAATAACAGAAACGATTTTTGCTTAGAGATCATTTGAGCAATATGTCCTTACAAATTGGATTAGAGATTGCAACCTCTGGCGAAGCATTCAGCAAACTACGACAATCAGCATGCAATTGCTCTGCCGTCTTACTTATCTTGTTTATTAGTTCTTCTACATCAATAGAAGGTATTGGCTCACCATATGCGATCAACAAGCATTCATCATACTGTTTGCCTCGCATTATGTCATCGGGTCGCTCAGCATCCTTGAGCTGATTAGCGACGTTACGAATGGTTCCCAGATCAGATGATTTCTGTGCTGTAGTGCAAATATTGATCAAGGTATTTCGGCGGACAACGCTCATTTCTGCCACCAAAGCATTCGGTATGAACGTTATGAGAATTAAAGAGTAAACTCTAACCATAGACCTAACCTCTAGCATAAGCATTCCTAATCATATTAGCCTGATCATACCAAAACATGAACGAATATGTTACAGTAATGCATGAAAAACGGTAGAAATACGGCTGACCAATTCTCAACAAATGCAATTTTTAAGGTCTAAGTCTAAACAATTAAAAAAATTGCCGTTAAATCACTTGTGGCGCTAAAATGGCTTTCTTCATCGTCGTTATTGAAGGTGGAGGAATAGTAGTGGCAAACATTGGCATCTCATCATCAGCTTACAGAGTTGAAACTGCCCTAACGAGGGCTAGCTCGTCTAAAGCTATGAATATGGCCCGCATTTCCACAGGCAGTAATTCAACATCGGCGAACGATTCATCAATAAATTCAGTGTTTAAGAACACTTTTTTATCTGACATTTCCGCAAGCCAAAGTGCGATAAAATCAATTGGTTTATTGAAAGGCTTCTTAGCCACCGCAATTGCTGTAGTAGATAATCTATCAGCAAGAAATACTAGAATGTTTGAATTGGCGATAATGGGGGCAAACGGAACCAACAGTGCAGCGGAGACAGCGTCCATTGACGCAGAAGCAGAAGCGCTAATAGCTGATATGTTAGTCACGGCTAGAGATGCAAATTATAAGGGTAAAATTATTTTTGACGATGGGTATAATATTCACCTTTCACTGGGAGCGAGAGGGCAAGAAAAATCTGTTTATATTGGGACCATTGATATAGTCAGCATAGGCTTGCACGACTATACAGAATTACTTCAAAAACCTAGTTACGGGTTGTCTAATACTGATGCACTGACGTCCGTTCTTGAAACTTTCCAAGAAAAAATAAACGAACTGCGTGTTGAACTTTCATCACAGTATGCAGCAGTTGAGCAAGCGCAGTATTCTTTGACTGACCTCGTTACGCAATATCAACTAGGCTTGGATACTATAGACAATGTGAATTTTTCTGCTGAAGTTGCGATGCTATCAAAAAACCAAATTTTACAAGATGCTGCAAACGCAATGTTGGTGCAGGCAAACAGTTCACAACGAGGATTGATTTCGT
>RFXU01000297.1 GCA_009921505.1 Flavobacteriaceae bacterium | reverse complement strand
GCGATATGCAATCTGATTTGGTAAGTCTGCAACGCTTAGTGGAACTCATTCAATCAAAAGCAAACGAGAAATGATCCGTTTAAGAATACTTTTCGCTTTTCTTTTAAGCACAACCTTCGTACTCACGCAGTCTTCGATGAATTCCTGTTCAGGCACAGACCCATCAACCCATTTGAATTGCTCTTCCCAACAATGCGGGCAGGTGAAATATTGCTCGATCATAAAATCAAATTATTATGAGTTCGTTTGAATCAATTGAAACAGACCTTTCTCAGGTTTATGGACTCGATCAGGAAATTTCTCGATGAGTTTCCAAACACAACCGTTAATGGTTTTTGGATGAAAATCGGGATGCCGCTCTTCTATGCGTTTGTTGAGCGCTGTCCATTGAATTCCTCCAGGTTCTTTTTCTAGCAAATCAAAAATCGTCAAATAGATTTGACCCGTTATGGTGTTAGGGTTTATCGCCATGGCGCTCTAGTTGTTAATGTGTAATAAAGTAAAATTAAAAATTGTTACCTACTTTTATTGAAATTGTCATTCAAATAGTACCCCAATGATCACAAAAAATCTGAGGAATTTATTCCTGATTGGCTTTTCAATATTTGCCTTTTTAAGTTGTGAATCAAAGCAAGAACCCTTGCAGATCGCTCTCAATACGAACTGGACTTTCAGGGCAGTGGATGAGCAGGAGTGGTCCACGGCAGAGGTTCCTGGAACCGTTCATACCGATTTGTTACATCTCGGGCTGATCAAAGATCCATTTTATCGCCTAAACGAGCACGAACTGCAGTGGATTGATAAAAAAGACTGGGTTTACCGCTGTACTTTTGAGGTCTCCAAAAGAATACTTGATCAAGACCATATCGCCTTAAACTTTGAAGGCCTCGACACTTACGCTCAAGTGCGGCTCAATGACAGTCTGATCCTGACAAGCGACAATATGTTTCGCCACTTTAATGTGCCGGTTAAAAACCTGCTAAAACCTCAGGACAATACCTTGGAAATCCTATTCGAATCCCCGATCAATAAGGGGGTGGAAAAATTTGACGCCCTAGGCTACACCATCCCCATGTCTGGTAATGATTTGGCCAAAATAGGCCAGGTTGAGGGCCAAAAAGAGGTCAGTATTTTTACCCGCAAAGCAGGCTATCACTTTGGCTGGGACTGGGGCCCGCGCCTGGTGACCTCGGGTATATGGCGCCCGGTTTCTTTGGACGCTTGGAGTGGAATAAAAATTCAAGATTTGTTTGTGCGCCAAAACCTAAAAGAAGATAAAGCGCAGCTCACGGCGGAAATTGAAGTTATGGCCCTAGAAACGAATCAAAACGCTTCCGCACAAGTGGAAATCTTAGTTGATGGCGAAGTCTTGGAGACTACGCAAATCGGGCTCCATTCGGGGGTCAATAGTCTGAAGGTTCCTTTTGTTATTGATAATCCAGAACTTTGGTGGCCCAATGGCCTGGGAGACCAGCACCTCTATGACGTTGGTGTACGCATTTCTCAAGGCCAAAACACCGATAAAACATCCCAAAAAGTTGGTTTGCGCACTCTGGAGCTCATCAGAGAACCGGATGATTTCGGGACGTCCTTTTACTTTAAAGTCAATGGGGTCCCAGTATTTATGAAGGGGACCAACTACATTCCACAAGATCCGTTTTTGACCCGACCCACCTCGGAGCACTATAAGTTTTTATTAGAATCGGCCCGAGACGCCCATATGAATATGATACGCGTATGGGGAGGCGGCGTCTACGAATCAGATGAATTTTATGCCCTATGTGATCAGTATGGTCTTTTGGTTTGGCAGGACTTCATGTTTGCTTGCGCGGTTTACCCTGGCGAGCCGGAGTTTTTGGACAACATAAAACAGGAGGCCATAGATAATGTCAAGAGACTGAGGAATCACACCTCTATCGCCCTATGGTGTGGCAATAACGAAAGCCTTTC
>RFXU01000296.1 GCA_009921505.1 Flavobacteriaceae bacterium | reverse complement strand
GTAATAATTTCAGTCAACTGGCTAAAGATGCCAGTTTCAATTTAGATGGAATATCTGTAAGTAGAAGTTCAAATTCCATAACTGATCTAATTGATGGTGTCGAAATTGAATTGAAGTCAGATTTCACTTCCGCTGCAGTTTTACGGACATCGCGGTCGGATGCTGCAATTCTGCAATCAGTAAATGACATAATTTTCTCTTTGAACGAATTCAAATCAGAAATTGATAGATTGACATTTATTGACGTGGAAGGCGACGCAAATGGACCTTTGGCCATGGAAACGTCTGCTTTGATGTTGAAATCTAATTTTAAGAAATTGGCAGTTGAGCCCCTTTCTGGTTTTGGTAGCCAGCCAATTTATCTTTCTCAATTGGGGATAAAAACAAACAGCAACAATGAATACTATTTGGATCAGACCACTTTTGAGAAGACGCTATCAACAAATCCTGAATTTTTCATGGCGTTAAAAGATGAAAATCTCTCAAGTAGCGTCCAATCAGCGACTGTATCTAAATCTCAATTCACTAGAATACCTGCGGGCACGTACACTGTCGAGTTTGCAGATGACGCTTGGAAATTCGGTGACACGACATTGACCCAAATAGATTTAGACAACGGGGGAAGTCGGTTTACTTCGGTAAGTTATCCCGGGCTTGTTATCGATACCGCAGATAGATCCCCCTCAAGTTTCAATATTTATGTCGGCAAAAGTCTATCTGAAAAAATTGGTGACTTAATGGAAGAGACATTAGATTTGAATTCCTCTGTGAGCAGCGCAGAAGAATCTTATAAAAATCTAACGTTAGACATTGAAGAGCGCTTGGATAAATTATCAGAGCGGGAAAAGTTGATTTCAAGCAGATATACAGAACAATTCGGTGCGATGGAAAATTCGATGACGCAGTTTAATAGCACTAAATCGCTCTTGGAAAACTTTATCGAAGCTTGGAAAAAACAAAAATAATTAAAGGCCGTATTTTTTCATTTTTTCTATTAACGTTGTCCGCAGTAATTTCAAATCTTTGGCAGCCTCGCTTGAATTACCGTCATTTCTATCCAAGGCGGCTGTGATAAGTACTATTTCAATGTCTCGCAATAGTTTTCGAAGGCTGTGATAAGTACTATTTCAATGTCTCGCAATAGTTTTCGAATATCTACAGAGTTGTTTGTATTGAACCAATTCCTGAAGTCTTCGGGTTGTGGAGGGGACTTGTCGTGTGAACCCGTGGCATGATTTTCGGGAACTTGACTGAGTGTTTCGAAAGCTTCCCAGATTGAGGCTTGTTCCTCTCGTAAATCGATAACCTCGGGACTTATAGAGATTAAAAATTTATTTACGTCATCTTTTGAAATTGTCTGAGATGGAAAAAACGTAATTGCACGCTCAATGACATTTCGGACTTCGCGAATATTGCCAGGCCAAGAATAGTTTTTTAGGCTTTCAAGTGCCCCATCATCAAAATACGGACGCTGGTTTGGGGAATTTCTTAATTTCAATTTAAAAAAATGTTCAATGAGTTCTGGTATATCCTCAACACGGCTCGAGAGGCTTGGAACTTCAATTGGAAAAACATTAAGTCTAAACAGCAAATCTTCTCTGAATTTATTTTCAACCACTAAGTTTTCGAGATTTTTGTGCGTGGCACATACTATTCTAACATCAAGACGAATTTCCTTATCGCCTCCGACGCGTGATATTGTCAAATTCTCAAGAACGCGGAGTAATTTAGTTTGCAGGTTATTGGGCATATCTCCTATTTCATCTAAGAATAATGTGCCCTTATTTGCCTGCTCAAATTTACCTTGAGTGGTTTTTATTGCGCCAGTGAACGCACCTTTCTCAAAACCAAAGATCTCTGCCTCCATCAATTCGCTTGGAATTGCGGCACAATTAAGCGCTACGAATTTTCCCTTTCGTCGGCTTTCTTCATGCAGCGCTTCTGCCACTAATTCTTTGCCCGAACC
>RFXU01000295.1 GCA_009921505.1 Flavobacteriaceae bacterium | reverse complement strand
TGTCGTCGATGAAATGCTTGAAGCATCCAAAGCAAATTTTAAAGAAGCAGAGGCGTTGAATCCTTGGTTTTCTTCAGATTTTGTCTCGTTGCGCAAGGGAGACGCCCTAAACCTTCCCCTAGAGGATGAAAGCGTTGATGTGGCCGCCCAAAATTGTCTTTTTAATATATTCAAAGATCAGGAACTTAAAAAGGCTGTTGCAGAAATGTATCGAGTCCTCAAACCCCATGGGCGTCTGGTTATGAGTGACCCAACCTGCGAACAAGAAATGAATGAAACACTAAGAGAAGACGATCGACTGCGCGCCCTGTGCCTCAGTGGCAGTTTACCCATAGATCAATATGTAAAAGCCCTTACCGATGCTGGCTTTGGAACTATTGAAATCCGCGCCAGAAAACCTTATCGCATTCTGGCACCTGAGCATTACCCTACGGAGGAATTAATCTATATTGAATCCATAGAAGTCGCCGCGATCAAAGACCCGATGCCCGATGATGGACCGTGCATTTTTACAGGTAAAGCAGCCATTTATTATGGTGACCAACCCTATTTTGACGATAAAAAAGGCCATGTGCTCATGCCCAATCAACCTTTGGCCATATGCGATAAAACTGCCGCCGCCCTGGCTGCGCTAAACAGAAATGATATTTTTATCAGTCCGTCTACCTTTCATTACGATGGAGGTGGGTGTTGTTAATTAACTTAGGTTCGGTATACTTATAACGTGATGAAATATTTTTGGCTCATTTTGCTTTTAGGTTTTGGTCTCAACGCGCAGAGCAGCGTGCAGAGCAAGACACAGAACAGCTTACAGGCCAGCGCGCAGAACAATCTACAAACTAGCGGACAGACTCACGTGGATCAAATAAAAGTGGGGCGCGAAGGGATCGATCATCAATTATGGGACGATCTTTTAAAACGTCATGTCAGTGATCAAGGGCGCGTTAATTACTCAAGTTTTAAAAATGAGATCGCCCAGGTGAACCGATATATTGAGGCTCTGTCAAGAGAAGCTGAAGGAATTAATGTTCGTTCAAAAGAGGACCAATTGGCCTTTTGGATCAATGCCTATAATGCCTGCACGGTTAAACTGATATGTGATAACCTGCCTTTAAGCAGTATTAAAGACCTGAGTCGACCATGGAAACAGACTGTACTCAAAAGCAAAAATAACTCTTGGACGCTGGACGACATAGAACATGAAATTTTGAGAAAATTCGATGAGCCGCGTATTCATTTCGCGATTAATTGTGCCTCAAAATCATGTCCTATATTATCGAATGAAGCCTACCGCGGGGATCAACTCGAAACCCAACTCAATCGGGCTGCGAGGGTCTTTTTTAACGATTCAACAAAAAATAAATACACCGAAAAACGCCTGAATCTTTCGCGTATTTTTCTGTGGTTTAAGCGCGATTTTGGCAAGACAGAAGACTTAATTCAGCTCATCAATAAATACACCGAGCAAAACTTTGCCCTTAATTTACCGATCAGTTATTTATCCTATGATTGGTCTCTGAATAACTAACCTTTGTGAACCAAAGCAATACACTAGAGCTCTGTGTAGTCGTCCCGACATTAAATGAGGCGAACAATATTTTGCGAACTCTTGACGCATTATTTCAGCGTGCCGTTTATCCGCAGCGCATAGAGGTAATCATCGTCGATGGGGGCAGCACAGACCAAACCCAAAACCTGGTAAAGCAGTGGCAGAAAAAGAACACTCTGAACAATGTCACGCTACTTCAAGGCCCCGCAGGCCGTGCCCGTCAAATGAATTTGGGTGCATCTCACGCCCGCGCCAAACTCTTGTATTTTATTCACGCAGACACCCTGCCCCCGCAAGACTACGATGAACTCATTTTAAATCAAAAGGATCAAGACTGCCAAGCAGGTTGTTTTAGAATGGATTTTGACTCAGCACATTGGTGGCTGAAAATGGCCGGATGGGGCACCCGGTTTCATTGGAAATTTTGCCG
>RFXU01000294.1 GCA_009921505.1 Flavobacteriaceae bacterium | reverse complement strand
TACCGAAGACCCTATTGGCCCGGCGGCGGGAGTTTATGAAGCCAATTTGCGTATGGCGGGCGACGGCGTTGCGCAATTTGGCAGCCGTGACCAGCGAGTAAACAGAGAAATTGAACACCGTGACCGAACAGTAAACGCAGTGAATGACGAAGATTTGCACATTTTCAATGTATGGAGCGGTGCAAACGGTTCAGCAACTTTAAATCTTCCGCCAATTGCAGAAAGTTACGGACGGATTATTCAATTCCATTCGGACAGTACAATCAGCGCAAATACGTATATAACCTTACAACCTGACAGCGGCGACACTTCGACAACTATCGACGGCGCAAGTAGTTACGATTTTAATCGTGCTTATGATGGAATTACTATCTTAGGGCACACGGATGACAATTGGTATATAATACAAAAGAAAGAGAAATGACCGTTGAATTGATGCTGGTATTGGTTCCAGTTGTTGCAAGTATTATTGGAGTTTGGGTAAACCTAAACAGTACGGTTGCACGTTTAAAAAGCCGTGTTATTCAATTAGAGTCATCGCAAGACGAATTGAAACGAGATATTAAAGAGCTGTTAAACAGCGTCCACAATATTGAAATTATGTTGGCTAAAATGCACGCCGAATGATTTTCGTTATTTTAGCGACGGTATTTGCAAACATGGTTTACAAGGCGCGTCAATACGGGCGTGCCGACATAGCTGATTTAATTATTGCCATTGCAGCCCTTGCAATTGTGTTTCAATGAGATATTTCAAATACGAAGAATTCGATTGTCCTTGCCATAGATGCAAGGAAAACGGCGAAGGCAAGGGCGAAGACAACATGAACCAAGATTTTTTGGACATGTTAGATAATGCGCGCCATTTGGCGGGGATACCGTTTAAAGTAAATAGCGGTTTTCGATGCAAAGCGCATCACCTCGACTTAGGGCGCCGAGGTTACAAGACGGCGAAAAAATCACCTCATTGCGTCGGTTATGCCGCTGACATTCATTGCACGGATTCACGATCACGCGGTTACATAATCGGCGCACTTTATGAAGCTGGTTTTAATCGAATAGGCGTTGCACCTACGTTCATTCATGTAGACGACGACCCTGAAAAGGCTGCTGACGTTGTTTGGCTATATTTCTGATGCAGATTAAGCAAATAAGCCGCACGGTGCATGAAGTGAAAGTTGATGCGCCTCAGCGCATGCTTTTTATTTCTGACGTGCATTTTGATGCGGTTAAATGCGACCGCGCTATGTTAAAGCGCCATTTGGACGAAGCCAAGGCCACCAATACGCCCGTATTCATTTTTGGCGACTGGTTTGATTTGATGCAAGGTAAATGGGATCCACGCGGCACGTATTCCGATTTAAGGCCCGAATACAAAAGCATTACATACCTTGACGACGTAATAGAAGACGCCGCCGAATTTTTGACCAAATACAAAAACGTTGTTAGATTTTTTGGCCGTGGCAACCATGAAACCAGTATTGAAAAACGCATGCATACCAGCCCCTTAGACCGTGTTGCGTATATCGTAAACAAAAACGGCGGAAATATACAGGTTGCAGGATATGCGGGTTGGTTATGGTTTCAGATTTACAAAAATGAAAAGCGCCGTAGTTCAACTTTTGCGCATTACCATCACGGCTTTGGAGGTAACGCCCCACGTTCAAAAGGCGTTTTGCGTGTCGATATTGACACAATGCAATTTAAAGACGCTTCATTGATTGTGCGAGGCCATACGCACCAAAAATGGCATGTGCCAATTACCACCGACCGAATTAGTAGATTTGGGAAATTGTACCAAGACAGTGTGCACCATTTGCAATTGGGTTCATACAAATTATTGGGCGATCGTTTTGGAGGTTGGGCAACGGAAAAAGGGTTTCATACGCCGAGGTTAGGCGGCTGGTGGGTAACTTTGAAAAATAATTACAATGATTTACCTTATTGGGAAATTACAGAAGCAATATAAAAAATGGAATTA
>RFXU01000293.1 GCA_009921505.1 Flavobacteriaceae bacterium | reverse complement strand
AAACAATTTTTACGCTTGGATTGGTCCGCAGACCAAACGGCGGAATTGTTGACAGATTTAGGCTTAGAAGTTGAAGGCATTGAGCAATATAGCTCTGTACCTGGTGATTTAGAAGGAATCGTGGTTGGAAAAGTATTGAGCTGTACCCAGCACCCAAATGCTGATCGACTCAGATGCACCACTGTAGATATTGGTCAAGAACAGCCCAGTGCTATTGTCTGTGGCGCCCCTAATGTTGCTGAGGGTCAATATGTCGCAGTAGCTACAGTAGGAACTACACTTTACGCCCCAGACGGCAGCCCGTGGACCATTAAAAAAAGTAAAATTCGCGGAGAAGCCAGTGAAGGCATGATCTGTGCCGAAGATGAACTCGGCCTTGGCGATAACCATGACGGCATTATGGTCTTGGAGGGTAGTCCTAAACCAGGAACGCCCTTATCAGAGCTCATTCCGGTTACCAAAGATCAGCTTTTTGAAATTGGGTTAACCCCAAACAGAGCGGATGCCATGAGCCATTGGGGTGTGGCCAGGGATTTAAAAGCGGGATTAGTGCAAAAAGGAATAGCTCTTGAGCTCATTACTCCATCCACCAGCAGTTTTCACGTAGACAAGCGTTCACTAAAAATTGAAGTTACCCTGGAAGATCAAGAGCGCGCTCCACGCTACGCAGGAGTCACGCTTAGCGAGATAAAAGTTGGTCCGTCACCGGATTGGCTTAAACAACGTTTGAGCGCCATTGGCGTTAAACCCATTAACAATGTGGTCGATGTCACGAATTACATCCTACATGAACTCGGACAACCCCTCCACGCTTTTGACGCGGCAAAAATTACAGGCAACAAGGTCATTGTGAAAACGGTAGCACAAGACACTGAGTTTACCACACTCGATGGGGTGACTCGAAAATTACACGCCGAAGATTTAATGATATGCAATGCCGAAAAACCCATGTGCATCGCTGGTGTATTTGGCGGGTTAGAGTCAGGAGTCACTGAAGAAACGACCTCGATCTTTCTAGAGAGCGCCTATTTTGACCCCGTTAGTGTACGCAAAACGGCAAAGCGACATGGACTTAACACTGATGCCTCATTTCGTTTTGAGCGGGGCATCGATCCCAATACTGTGGAATACGCCTTGATGAGGGCCGCCATAATGATCAATGAACTTGCAGGCGGTCATATTTCAAGTGACATCACAGACATTTATCCAAAGAAAATTGCAGACCATCAAGTGTTTCTAAATTTCGAAACTGCCGCTAAAGTTATTGGTGAAGAGCTGCCAAAAGAAACCATTAAATCTATTTTGACCTCCTTGGATATAAAAATTAATAACGTTACCGAGACCGGTCTAGGGATGACCATTCCTGCCTATCGTAATGATGTAACCCGCGAGGCGGATGTTATTGAGGAAATTCTTCGGGTCTATGGCTATAACAACGTTAATTTCAGCGCTAAGCTTAACGCCTCAGTAGCCACCTTAGGCCATCGTGAAGACTTTCAACTGCAAAACCGATTGGCCCAACAACTCACCGGTAATGGCTATTTTGAAATATTAAATAACTCGCTCACAGCAAAGCAAAATTCAGGATTGATCGCTGATTTAAATCCCGAACAAGACGTGGCCTTGCTCAATCCATTGAGTCAAGACCTCGGGGTGATGCGACAGTCTATGGTATTTGGGGTATTACAATCCATTGGATTCAACCTAAATCGTAAAGTAAGTGGACTTCGCGTTTTTGAATTTGGTAAAACGTATCGCCACAATGAGGGGGCCTATGAAGAGTTCGACTGTTTGGCCTTAGGACTGGCTGGCAAGAGTAATGAAGGGCATTGGGATTCGAAAGCCGAGAACATTAGTTTTTTTGAACTTAAGAGTTCTGTACATCAATTGTTAGAGAGCATAGGAATTAAGGTTACCTCAGAGGAAAGTTGCATACAAGCGCTTTGGCAAGAGGGGCTTACCGCATTCAATGGCTCAAAA